>JBFKAF010000220.1:0-5898 GCA_041621735.1 Pseudomonas sp. | reverse complement strand
TGAAAGCCCGGATGCAGGGCGAGGTATTGCTCCTGCAGGGCCTGGGCAAAAGGCGCCAGCTCGGGCCACAAGGCCAGGGCGCGTTGCAGGTCGTCCTGGCTCAGTGGGTATTTTTCCACGCTGACGAAGTGCAGCCGGGCACCGGCGGGCGCGAGCTGCTCGAACAACTGCCAGGCGCAGAGAAAATTCAGCCCGGTGCCGAAGCCGGTTTCGCCAATCAGCAACTGCTCGCCTGCGCTCAGGGCGGCGAAGCGCGCAGGCAAGTCGTTGTTGGCGAGAAACACGTAGCGGCTTTCCTCAAGCCCGTTCTCGTAGGAGAAGTACACGTCGTCGTACAGCCGCGATAACGGCTGGCCATGGGCATCCCAGTCGAGTTGGGCCTGTTGCGTGCCGGGTAGGTCGGGTGGGGTGGCGGGCATGTTGGTTACCGAGTTGAGCAGGCGCGCATTCTAGCCGATTGCCCGGTGGCTATCGCGCGGCGGGCGCGGACAAAGGCGTGGCCGATCCGCTAGGCTGACAGCAGATTATTCAGGGAGCTGCGCATGTTCGAATCCGCCGAGCTAGGCCATAGCATCGATAAAGCCACCTTCGAGGCCGCCGTGCCGGCGCTGCGCGAGGCTTTGCTGGAGGCCCAGTACGAGTTGCAGCAACAGGGACGTTTTGCGCTGCTCATCCTGATCAGCGGCATCGAGGGTGCGGGCAAGGGCGAGACGGTCAAGCTGCTCAACGAGTGGATGGACCCGCGGCTGATTCAGGTCAGTACCTTCGACCAGCAGAGCGACGAGGAGTTGGCGCGGCCGCCGGCCTGGCGCTACTGGCGGCAATTGCCGGGCAAGGGACGCATCGGCATTTTTTTCGGCAATTGGTACAGCCAGATGATTCAGGGGCGGGTGCACGGGCGCTTGAAGAAGGCCGCTCTGGATCAGGCAATCGACGGCGCCTTGGGTCTGGAGCAGATGCTCTGCGATGAGGGCACGCTGATCTTCAAGTTCTGGTTCCATCTGTCCAAAACGCAGATGAAGGCGCGTCTCAAGGCGCTGCAGGATGATCCGCTGCACAGCTGGCGCCTCAGCCCACTGGATTGGCGTCAGTCGAAAACCTACGACAAGTTCGTGCGGGTCGGCGAGCGCGTGCTGCGCCGAACCAATCGCGACTATGCACCCTGGTATGTGGTCGAAGGGGTGGATGAGCACTACCGTAGCCTGATGGTCGGGCGCATTCTTCTCGAAGGCCTGCAGGCGGCCTTGACGGCTAAGACCCCGCCGCTGTCGCAGCCGCATGCCGCGCCGCTGACCGCCAGTCTGGATCAGCTCGGTCTGCTCGACAGCCTGGACCTGGGGCAATCATTGGCCAAGGCGGAGTATCAGCAGCAACTGGCCAGCGAGCAGGCGCGCTTCGCCGGGTTGATGCGCGACAAACGCATGCGTCGTCACGCCTTGGTGGCGGTGTTCGAAGGCAACGATGCGGCCGGTAAGGGTGGCGCCATTCGCCGCGTGGCGGCGGCGCTCGACCCGCGCCAATACCGCATCGTACCGGTGGCCGCGCCGACCGAGGAAGAGCGCGCGCAACCCTATCTGTGGCGTTTCTGGCGGCATATTCCGGCCCGCGGCAGCTTCACCGTTTTCGACCGCTCCTGGTACGGGCGGGTGCTGGTCGAGCGCGTCGAGGGTTTCTGCAGTGCGGCCGACTGGATGCGCGCCTACGACGAAATCAACGATTTCGAGGAACAGCTGACCGATGCCGGGGTGGTGCTGGTGAAGTTCTGGTTGGCGATCGATCAGGACACCCAGTTGCAGCGCTTCAAGCAGCGCGAAGCGATTCCCTTCAAGCGCTTCAAGATCACCGAGGACGATTGGCGCAACCGCGAGAAGTGGCCGCTCTATCGCGACGCGGTGGGCGATATGGTCGACCGTACCAGCAGCGCAGTCGCCCCCTGGACCTTGGTCGAGGCCAACGACAAACGTTTCGCCCGGGTCAAAGTGCTGCGCACCATCAACGCCGCGCTGGAGGCGGCGTTTGCCAAGGATTAGACGTGCCAGAGACTTCATTGGGCGCCTGCCAGGCGGCGACTCGCAGCATGACGGTTGGTAGAGCAAGGGCAGGCGCATGGGCTCTGCGCCCACCCGCTAGGATGGCTACGCATACGGCTGGTGAATGATCGTCGCCGCCTTGGATTGTCCGGTTTTATGCTCTTGGTCTGTTCAACATCAACCAATGAGGTGCCTCATGCGTGACGTGGTGATAGTCGAAAGCGTACGGACTGGCTTGGCCAAATCTTTTCGCGGCAAGTTCAATCAGACTCGCCCAGACGATATGGCAGCCCACTGCGTGAATGAGTTGCTGGCGCGCACCGGTGTGGACCCGGCGCTGGTCGACGACTGCATCGTCGGCGCCGGCTCCAACGAGGGCGCCCAGGGCATGAACATCGGCCGTAATGTGGCGGTGCTCTCCGGGCTGGGCACTCAGGTGGCCGGCATGACCCTCAACCGCTTCTGCTCCTCGGGGCTGCAGGCCATCGCCATCGCCGCCAACCAGGTGGCCTCGGGTTGCAGTGAGATCATCGTCGCCGGTGGCGTCGAGTCGATCACCCTGACCATGAAGAGCATGAACACCGATCACCTGTTCAACCCGATTCTGCAGCGCGACGTACCGGGCATCTACTACCCGATGGGGCAGACCGCCGAGATAGTCGCCCGCCGCTACAACGTCAGTCGCCAGGCCCAGGATGCCTATGCCCTGCAGAGCCAGCAGCGCACCGCGCAGGCGCAGGCCGCTGGCCTGTTCGACGATGAGATCGTGCCAATGCAGGTCAAGTACCTGGTCGAAGACAAGGCCACTGGCGAGAAGCGGATAGTCGACGGCGTGGTTGATCGCGACGACTGCAATCGCCCCGACACCAGCCTGGAGAGCCTGAGCGCACTCAAGCCGGTATTCGCCGAAGATGGCTCGGTGACCGCCGGCAATGCCTCGCAACTGTCCGACGGTGCCTCGATGACCCTGGTGATGAGCCTGGATAAGGCCATCGAACTGGGGCTCAAGCCCAAAGCCTTCTTCCGCGGCTTCGTCGCCGCCGGTTGCGAGCCGGACGAGATGGGCATCGGCCCGGTGTTTTCCGTGCCTAAGCTGCTCAAGGCCAAAGGTCTGAGCGTTGCCGACATCGACCTGTGGGAGCTCAATGAGGCTTTCGCTTCGCAATGCCTGTATGCCCGCGACCGCCTGGAAATCGACAATGCCAAGTACAACGTCAACGGCGGTTCGATTTCGATCGGTCATCCGTTTGGCATGACCGGCTCGCGCCAGGTCGGTCACCTGGTGCGCGAGCTGCAGCGGCGCAACCTGCGTTACGGTATCGTCACCATGTGCGTGGGCGGCGGCATGGGCGCTACGGGCTTGTTCGAGGCCGTGCGCTAACTGCTGTCCCGCAATAAAAAACCGCGCTTCGAGCGCGGTTTTTTATTGCGGGACAGCGCAACTAAAATGATCGGCTCTCGGTGATGTCGCTGGCCTGATTCATGCGCCGAACATAGAAGGCAATTTCCCGTTCGGCATCGACCCGGGTGAAGTAGGGGCCTTCGAGGGTGCCTTCACGGGTGGCAAAAAAGTACTGGCCATTGACCGTACTGACCCGCTCGCTGCGGTAGTGCGTGCCGGGGGTTGGATCAATGGTGCGCTGACCAAACATGGCGAATCCTCACGCATTAAGCTCAATGGTTTCAGTCTAGCCCCTCTGTTCTTGAATGTTGAGGTTGGCGACAAATGGCCGATTTTACTGCTCTTGGCGGTTGTTTTTCGTGTTTTTACTGAATTTTGGCGTCAGTTACCTGACGGCTTGACGGCTGTCGACAGTACAGTTTTCGCGCGCAACTCAGTCGAACTGTGACTGTGTAGTTTGTCGAGGCGAACCTAAAATGCCGCTTTTACGGTGTCGGCTCGCTGTCTTTCAGGCTTCGACTGCTGCCGTGCATTCGAGGCTGTCATGCATATCTCTTCTGGACGTTGGCTCTACGGCATGCTCCTGGCGTTGCTTACCGCGGTGCTCTGGGGTGTATTACCGATCAAGCTCAAGCAAGTGTTGCAGGTGATGGATCCGGTCACCGTGACCTGGTATCGCCTGCTGGTATCTGGCTCGATCCTGCTGGCCTATCTGGCCGCGAGCCGGCGCCTGCCGCGTTTTCGACCGCTGGGCAAGAAGGGCGGTTGGTTACTGGCGTTGGCGATTGCCGGGCTGAGCGGCAACTACGTGCTGTATCTGGTCGGCTTGAACCTGCTCAGCCCTGGGACCACCCAGTTGGTGATTCAGGTTGCACCGATCTTGCTGTTGATCAGTAGCCTGTTCGTCTTCCGCGAGCGCTTCAGTCTGGGCCAGGGCATGGGGTTGCTGGTCCTGGTGTTGGGTTTCCTGCTGTTTTTCAATCAGCGCCTGGGCGAGTTGCTGACTTCACTCAGCCAGTACACCGCCGGGGTGCTGACGGTATTACTGGCGGCCTTCGTTTGGACCTTCTACGGCTTGGCGCAAAAGCAGCTGTTGACGGTGTGGAATTCCCTGCAGGTGATGATGGTGATCTACCTGGCCTGTGCCTTGCTGCTGACGCCCTGGGCGTTGCCGCAGCAGGTGCTGCAATTGAGCCCGTTGCAGGGCTGGCTATTGCTGGCCTGTTGCCTGAATACCCTGGTCGCCTATGGCGCTTTCGCCGAGGCACTGGCGCACTGGGAGGCCTCGCGGGTCAGTGCAACCCTGGCGATTACCCCCTTGGTCACCTTTGCCTCGGTGGCGCTGGCGGCTAGCTGGTGGCCGGATTACGTGCTGCCCGAGCAGATCAACGGCATTGCCTACGGCGGCGCGGTAATGGTGGTGCTGGGTTCGGCGTTGACGGCACTCGGTCCGTCGCTGATGGCGCGTCTGCGTGCGCGCCGCGCGCGTTTGGCTGCGCAGCTGTAGCTGGCTCGAGCCCGCGTAGCCCGATGCAATCCGGGAAGATCGTTCATCGCTTCCGGATTTCATCTGGCTACGCGCTGAGTCGTTGCGCCCAGGGCGTGGCTAATTCACCCACAACTGCTTAGGCGCGACTGCCGAGCGTTTCGGCCCGGCGCAACCAGCTCTGCCGTTGCGCCTCGGAGGAGGGCTGCACCGGCGCGAACTCGGCTAAGTGGCGGGTTTTGATGCCGCTGAAGCCTAATATGCTGCGGGTCATCTGCCGGTGCGCCGGGGCGCCGTAGATCCAGCGAAAGTACCAGGGCGGCGTGTCCAGGGTCACCAGTAAATCGGCGGTGCGCCCACTCAGCAGCCTGTTTTGCGGCTGCGAGCGACCGTGGTGTTTGAAGGCAAAGCCCGGCAGGAAAATACGATCGAAGAAGCCCTTGAGTAGCGCCGGCAAGCCGCCCCACCAGACCGGATAAACGAACACCAGGTGCTCGGCCCAGTGAATCTGCCGCTGGGCCTCGAGCAAGTCCGCTTCCAGCTGTTGGCTCTGCTCGTAACCGTAGCGCAGCACCGGATCGAAACGCAGTTCGCCCAGCTTCAGGTGGCGCACCACATGGCCCTCGTTCCGCGCGCCTTGGGCGTAGGCTTCGTACAGGGCGTGGCACAGGCTGGTGCTTTTCGGGGTGCCAAGAATCATCAAGATGCGCTTACCGTCGCCTTCCAGTGGGGTGGCGCCGCTCTTGCTCGCTTCAGTCATGCTGGCCGGCCTCGAGCATGGATTCCGGGCGCACCCAGGCGTCGAACTGTTCTGCGCTGAGGTAGCCCAGCTGCAATGCGGCCTCGCGCAGGGTGCTGCCGTCGTGATACGCCTGCTTGGCGATTTCCGCGGCCTTGTCGTAGCCGATGTGCGGGTTCAGCGCGGTCACCAGCATCAGGCCGCGTTCCAGGTGCGCGGCCATTTGCCTGGCGTCTGGCTC
>JBFKAF010000219.1:0-5912 GCA_041621735.1 Pseudomonas sp. | reverse complement strand
TTCAGACGAACAACTCGGAGGCCAGGCTGGCCTCCGACAATTCCTCGGCGGCGCTCAGCAGCAGTGGCGCCAGTGCGTGCATGCGTTCCACCGGCAGGCGCGCGCTGGGGCCCGCCACGCTGAGTACGCCTATGGTCCGGGCCGCTTGCGGGTGGCGCACCACCGCGGCCAGTGCCGAAGTGCCGACCGAGGCGCTTTCCACTACCCAGGCGTAACCCTGCTGGCGTGCCAGGGCCAGGCGCGCCAGCAGTTCTTCGTTTGAGCGCGGCGCATTGGGGCCGAATGCCGCCGGATCGGCGACGCCCTGCCGTTCGACCAGGGCCAAGGCCTCGGCGTCGCTCAGGCTGGCCAGCCAGGCATGCCCGGATGCGGTGTAGAACAGCGGCGCATCACGCCCCATGTCGGGGTCGTAACGCAGGCCTGAACGAGCGCCCTGGGACTTGGCGATCCAAGTCTGGCGTTCGCCGTCGATCACCCCCAAACGCACCAGTTCGCCGGTTTCCTCGGCCAATCGATCGAGAATCGGCTGGACCACATCGGCGCCGCTGCTGGCCAGGTAGCGAAAGCCCAGCGCCACCAACTTGGTCGACAGGCGATAGCGGCTGGTCTGCGGGTCCTGACGTACATAACCGAGGCGAATCAGCTCGGCGAGCATGCGATGGGTCGCGCTCTTGGGAATGTCCAGCTGATCGGCCAGCGATTGCATGGGCAGGCCACGGGCATCACTGGTAAGGCTCTCGAGCAGGCTCAACGCGCGCTCTATCTGACTGCCGGCCATGTTGCCGCTCCTGAGTTAAGTTGCGCGATTCTAAAAGACATCCCACGAACACGGAACCTTGTGCTTCGAATCGACACTACTGCCCCCGGTTTGCCGGCACACTCAGTTGCAGTTGCGCCGCCGATTCGAGTACGTGCCGCCATGCGGCGGGATTTACGGCTCACTCCCCGCTGACACAGGCGCCGCGCTCAGGCATATCTAGCAATGTACTAACCGGTTCGTTTTCGTTCGATTATCGAACAGCAAGCCGTTTAGCCAATTGAAATGGCCTGGTTATCGGCCCACTATTTCCAACAAGCCTGAAGCGCACTGCACCTCTGCCCGATGTGTATCAGCGTAAAAACGCCTCAGAAGCCTGAACCGATAAATATAACAAGGTCGATTGTCATGTCACTGCCCGCACCCGTGTGTGCCCCGGCATCCCGAGTGGCCACCAGCGCCACTGATGCCGCCACCAGCGTCCTGTTCGAGGACTGCTCTTCCCTATCGCCCGTTGCGTTGGTGGCGCTCGCGCCTGCCAGGCTGCAACAGCGCGTCGTCGCCAAGACCGCCCATGCCGTGCACCCCATAGCACTCACTGCCTGGCGCCGACGCCTGCCTGCTACCTGGATCTGCAGGCAAGGCATCGCGGCCAAGGCCTGACTGCCCCGCAATAGTGTTCCCTACCAGGGATGGCTCGAACGCCTCTGTACCTCACTGGAGCGATAGCATGAAAAAGACAGAACAGATGGTGGTAGGCGAACGTACGTTCAGCGTGCTGCTGGTGATGCTCAGCCTGGCTGTGCTGTACCTGGCCTACCAGATCGCCGGCTTTTCCTCGGTCAATTCGTCGGGCGCCTTTCCGCTCGCGGTCGGTCTGATCATGCTGCTGTCCGCGCTGTCGATATTGCTCGAGTTGCGCCAGAAGAGCCGCCCAGACAGCCACGGTTGGCTCGACTCATTCAAGCAGTTCGTCCACCAGCACTTCCCCAAACGCACCCTGATCTTCGGCGCCCTGGCGGTAGCCTATCTGGCTTCCATCCAGTGGCTCAGCTTCTACCTCAGCACCTTCCTGTTCCTGCTGCTCTCGATGATCTACCTGCGCAACGGCCGCATCATCGGCGCCCTGCTCACCTCTGCGCTGTTGCTGCTGCTGATCTACCTGATGTTCACCCTGGCGTTCAGCGTCTATCTCCCTTAACGAGGCTATCGAGATGAGCGAGACTTTTTCCTATCTACTGATGGCCTGGAGCGACCCGCAGTTGCTCATGCTGACGGCCCTGGGCACCTTCGCCGGGATCTATATCGGCGCGATCCCCGGACTCTCGGTGACCATGGCGGTTTCCATTCTGGTGTCCTTCACCTTTGGCTGGGATGTCAACCAGGCCCTGGCGCTGATTGTCGGTATCTATATCGGCGGCGTGTACGGCGGTTCGCGCAGCGCCATTTTGCTGAACATCCCAGGCGCGCCCTCTTCGGTCGCCACCGCCTTCGACGGCTACCCACTGGCACAGCAGGGCGACGCCGGCCGCGCTATCGGCCTGAGCACCGTGATGTCGGTGATCGGCGGTCTGATCGGCACCCTGGTGCTGGCCAGCGCCGCGCCGGTAATCGGTGACCTGGCGCTGCGCTTCGCTCCGCGCGATTACTTCCTGGTGGCCGCCATGGGCTTGCTGCTGGTCGGCAGCCTGGCCGAGGGTTCGCTGGCCAAGGGCATCTTCGCCGCCGCCCTCGGTGCTGTCATCGGCATGGTCGGCATGGACCCGGTGACCGCCCAGGGCCGTTTCACCATGGGCCAGACCGAGTTGATGGGCGGCATCCATTACGTGGTGCTGATGATCGGCCTGTTCGGCGTGGCCGAGGCCTTCTACCAGTTGCATAACCTCGACAGCGTGCCGGTGCGGCAGAAGGTCGACAAGATCATCCCGTCCCTGGCCATGGTGTTGAAGTTCTTGCCGTTGTCCATTCGCACTTCGCTGATCGGTGTGATAGTCGGCGTATTGCCCGGCGTCGGCGGCGATATCGCCGCGCTGATGGCCTACGACCATGCCAAGCGCACCGTGAAGAAACCCACCCAGCCCTTCGGCAAGGGGGCCTACGAAGGCCTGGTTGCTCCGGAAACGGCCAACAGCGCGGCAGTCGGTGGCGCCTATGTGCCGATGCTGACCCTGGGCATGCCGGGCGATGCGGTGACTGCGGTGATCATCGGTGCCCTGGTGATCCACGGCCTCAACCCCGGCCCGATGCTGATGGTGGAGAACCCGCACATCTTCTGGTTCACCGTCGGCAACCTGGCCCTGGCCAATATCTTCCTGCTGATCTTCGGCCTGATGGGCGTCAAGCTGTTCGCCAAGCTGGTCGAGCTGCCCAAGGCCGTGCTGATCCCGCTGATCCTGGTGCTCTGCGTGGTCGGTACCTACTCGATCAACAGCAGCATGACCGAGGTGTACTGGATGCTCGGTTTCGGCCTGCTCGGCTATCTGCTGAAGATATTCGGCCTGCAGATGGGCCCGATCATCCTCGGCGCCATCCTCGGCCCGCTGATGGACACCTCCTATCGCCAGGCCATGTCATCGGTGGGCGACAACCCGGTCGAACTCCTCGCGGAACTCGGTACCAGCCCACTGTCGCTGCTCCTCAGTACCGCCCTGGTGTTGATCCTGCTGCGCAGCACTCCGCTGTTTGGCTGGCTGAAAAGTAAACGTAAAACTGCGTCGCAGCACTCCTGAAACCTGCGTCAAGGCATGCCCCGGCCAATGGGGACCAACAAAAACAACCGATGGAGATTCTCCACATGCTTAAAACACTACTCGCCGGCGTCGCTGTTTCGCTCAGCGCCCTGACCATCGCCCTGCCCGCCCACGCCGATTATCCAGAGCGCAGCATCCAGGGCGTGATCCCCTGGGGTCCGGGCGGCGCCACCGACAACGTCATGCGCAGCCTGACGCCTTACGTGGAGAAAGCGCTGGGCGGCAAACTGATCCTCAACAACCGTCCGGGCGGCACCGCGGTGATCGGCAGCAGCTACGTACTGCAACAGCGGCCGAATGGCTACACCGTGCTGCTTGGCGCGGAAAACCCGCAGCTCTATCCGGTCCTGGGCCTGGCCAAGTTCGACTACAGCGATTTCTATCCGGTCAACATCATCGGCCAGAACGTGGTGGTCATCGCCGCCCCCGCCGACAGCCCGTGGAACTCCATGGCCGAACTGCTGGCCGATGCCAAAGCCCACCCGGACACCTTGCGCATGGGCAGTACCGGTGCCGGCGGTCTGCCAAGCACCGTGCACGCGATGATCAATGCCGTCGGCGAGATGAAAGTCCGCGAAGTGACTTTCGGCGGTGACGGCCCTGGCATTACTGCCATGCTCGGCAAGCACATCGACTTCATGCCGTTGAGCCTGGCCGCCGCCAAAGAAATGGTCCGCACCGGCAAACTCAAGGCACTGGCCGTGCTGGCCAAGGAAGAAACCCCTGAACTGCCGGGTGTCGAACCAATCACCACGGCCCTGCCGGCAATCGCCGACTACCTGCCATGGGGTCCGTTCTGGGGCGCCTGGGTGCACAAGGACACCCCGGATGACATCAAGCTGAAACTGGTCGACGCCTACGCCAAAGCCGTGGCCAACGAGGAATTCCAGGGGTTCCTTAAAGGTTACGGTGCACAGAGCCTGAACCTCAGCGGCGCCGAGGCCGAGGCTTTCCTCAAGCGCTGGCAGTCGGTCACCGCTTGGTCGATGTACAAGGCCAAAGCCATCGAGATCTCCCCGGACTCGGTAGGCATTGCCAAGCCTTAAAACCTAGCGTGCCGGATGACCGCGCCATCGCGCAGATCGTCCGGCCCGACGCTAGCGTCGATTGACCGTAAACCTGACGCCAGAGCCGGCGCCAGGCGACAGGACACCCCCTGACTTTTCGAGTATCCGCTGACGCGGAGGGGGACTTTTCATGCCTGCGATTCAGCAGAACGAGGGATAACAAGAATGTCATTTTTCAGCCATAAACCTAGCCCAGCCATGGTTCCCAGCGCTCTCGCCCTAGCCCTCGTGGCCGGCGCCCTGCCGCTGAGCAGCCAGGCCGCCGGCTTCACCGACGACGCCAAGGTCACCCTGGGCCTGCGCAATTTCTACATCAACCGCAACTTCGTCGACCCGGCCTATCCGCAGGGCAAGGCCGAGGAATGGACCCAGAGCTTCATCCTCGATGCCCGCTCCGGCTTTAGCCAAGGCACCGTCGGCTTCGGCCTGGACGTGCTGGGCATGAGCGCGTTCAAACTCGACGGCGGCCGTGGCACCCGCAATACCAGCCTGCTGCCGGTGCATGACGATGGCCGCCCGGCCGACAACTTCGGCCGCCTGGCCGTGGCCGCCAAGGCCAAGCTGTCGAACACCGAACTGAAGGTCGGCGAGTGGGTGGCGGTACTGCCGATCTTGCGCGCCGATGACGGCCGCTCGCTGCCGCAGACCTTCCAGGGTGCCCAGCTGACCTCCAACGAGATTACCGGCCTGACCCTCTACGGTGGCCAGTTCCGCCAGAACAGCCCGCGCAACGATGCCAGCATGGAAGACATGAGCTTCGCCGGTGCCACCTCGGACCGCTTCAACTTCGTCGGCGGCGAATACAAGTTCAACCAGGATCGCACCCTGGTCGGTCTGTGGAACGCAGAGCTGCAAGACATTTACAGCCAGCAGTACCTGCAATTGGTGCACAACCAACCCATCGGGGATTGGACCCTGGGCGCCAACCTCGGCTACTTCGTTGGCGACGAAGACGGCAGCGCCAAGGCCGGAGAGCTGGACAACAAGACCTATTCCAGCCTGTTCTCGGCCAAGACCGGCAACCATACCTTCTATGTCGGCCTGCAGAAGGTCAGCGGCGACACCGGTTGGATGCGGGTCAACGGCACCAGCGGCGGCACCCTGGCCAACGACAGCTACAACGCCAGCTACGACAACGCCGGCGAGCGTTCCTGGCAGGTGCGCTACGACTACAACTTCGCCGGTCTGGGCATCCCCGGCCTGACCCTGATGAACCGCTACATCAGCGGCGACAACGTGCACACCAGCAGCACCGATGATGGCAAGGAATGGGGCCGCGAGACCGAACTGGCCTACGTGGTGCAGAGCGGCACCTTCAAGAACCTGTCGATGAAGTGG
>JBFKAF010000218.1:0-5924 GCA_041621735.1 Pseudomonas sp. | reverse complement strand
TCTGTATCTGGCGGAAAAAAATCATCAGCGCGCGCAGATGCTGTTCAAGCGCGGCGCCAGCAATGCCCAAGCGCTGGATGAAGCCAGTGCCCAGCAGCAAGCGGCCCGCGCCAGTCTGGCGTTGGCCCAGGCGCGCCTGGATAAAACCCGGATTCATGCACCGCACAGCGGGTTCTTGGGCCTGCGTCATGCCAGTCCGGGCGACTACCTGAGTGCCGGCCAGGATATCGTCAACCTGGAGGTGCTCGATCCGCTCAAGGTCGACTTCCGCATTCCGCAGAAAGCCGTCAGCCAGATTCGCCTGCAGCAGACCATCGAGATCAGCCTGGACGCCTATCCGGGCGAGCGCTTCAGTGGCGAGATTTACGCCATCAACCCACGCCTGGATGAAGCCGGGCGCAGCCAGGCGATTCGCGCCCGTATCGATAATGCCGATGGGCGCCTGAGCCCCGGCCAGTTCGTCAAGGTGTCGGTGATTCTCGCCGAGCGTGCCGGGGCCCTGGTGATCCCCGAGGAGGCGGTAATGCCGGTCGGTGAGCAGTTGCTGGTCAACCTGGTGGTGGACGGCAAGGTTGACCTACGTGAGGTCAAACTGGGTAAGCGCATGGACGGCAAGGTCGAGGTTCGCGAAGGCCTGGTCGGTGATGAAACCCTGATCAGCGCCGGTTGGCAGAAGGTGCGCGCAGGCATGGCGGTGCGTACCAAGGTGGTGGAGCGCGTGCTGTGACGCTGTCGGATATCTGCATCCGCCGGCCGGTGTTCGCCACCGTATTGTCGCTGATCCTGGTGCTGCTCGGCCTGATGGCCTATCAGCGCCTGAGCGTGCGCGAATACCCCAACGTCGACGTGCCCATCGTCACGGTCAACGTCACCTATCCGGGGGCCAGCCCGGAAATCATGGAGTCCCAGGTCGCCCAGCCGATCGAGGATGTGCTCTCGGGCATCGAGGGTCTGGACTTCGTCAGTTCCATCAGCCGCTCGGAAAACACCCAGATCACAGCCCAGTTCAAACTGGGTGCCAACAGCGACGAGGCGGCCAACGATGTCCGCGACCGTCTCGGCCGGGTGCGCGGACTGCTGCCGGATGAAATCATCGAACCCATAGTGCAGAAGGTCGAGGCCGATGCCCAGCCGGTGGTGTGGATCGCCTTCTACAGCGAACGCTACAGTGCCATGGAGATCACCGACCTGCTGGAACGGGTGATCAAGGACCGCCTGCAGACCATCGCCGGTGTCTCCGAGGTGCAGGTCCGCGGTGGCCGGACCCTGGCCATGCGCATCTGGCTCGATCCGGAAAAGCTCGCCGCGCACAACCTCACCGTGCAGGACGTGGAAGACGCCTTGCGCCGGCAGAACGTGGAGATTCCCGCCGGGCGCATCGAGTCACGCGAGCGCGAGTTCACAGTGCTCTCGGAAACCGATCTGAATACCCCGCAGCAGTTCAACCAGTTGATTCTCGATGACTCGCAGGGCTATCTGCTGCGCCTGGCCGATGTCGGCTATGCCGCTATAGGCCCGCAGAGCGAGCGCAGCATCGTGCGTTACAAGGGCCGCCCGGCGGTGTCCATGGGGGTGATCAAACAGGCCACGGCCAACCCCCTGGATATCTCCGACGGCTTGAGCGCGGCATTGCCAGAAGTGCGCGCGCTGTTGCCCGAAGGCATGCAGATGGCCATCGCCCACGACAACTCGCTGTTCATTCGCGAGTCGATCGACAACGTCTTCATCACCATCTGGGAAGCGGTGGCGCTGGTCATCCTGATCATCTTCATCTTCCTGCGATCGCTGCGCGCCACCCTGATTCCGCTGGTGACCATTCCGGTGTCGCTGATCGGCGCCTTCGCCCTGATGAGCCTGATGGGGTTCACCATCAATACCCTGACCCTGCTGGCCATGGTTCTGGCGATCGGCCTGGTGGTGGACGATGCCATCGTCATGCTGGAGAACATCCATCGACATATCGAAGAGGGCATGGCCCCGTTGCAGGCGGCGCTCAAGGGTAGCCGCGAGATCGCCTTCGCGGTGATCGCCATGACCCTGACCCTGGCCGCGGTGTTCGCCCCCATCGGCTTCATGCAGGGCACCACCGGCAAGCTGTTCACCGAGTTTGCCTGGACCCTGGCCGGCGCCGTGCTGGTGTCGGGTTTTGTCGCCCTGACCCTGACCCCGATGATGTGCGCGCTGCTGCTCAAGCCGCAGCGGGCCGGCGAGCGGCACAACCGCCTGTACAACCTGATCGAGGATTTCCTCACCGGCCTGACCCATGGCTACAAAAGGCTGCTGGCCCGCGCCCTGGCCGCCTGGTGGCTGGTGCTGGGGGTGCTGGTGCTGGCCCTGCTGAGCTGTCTGCTGCTGTTCGCCGGCTTGCAGGCCGAACTGGCGCCGACCGAGGACACCAGCACCATCATCGGCGTGTTCAATGGTCCGGATGGTGCCACCATCGGCTACACCGGGCGCTATGCGCGGGAGATCGAGGCGGCTTACGACAGCATCCCGGAAACCAATCGCTATATGGTGATCGCCGGTTTCCCCACGGTGGCCCAGGGTATTTCCTTCATGAAGCTGGAGGATTGGGGCGACCGCTCGCGCAGCCAGTTCGAGATTCGCAACGAGCTGCTGCCCAAGTTGCGGGACATCGCCGGGGTGCGTGCCTTTCCGGTCAACCGGCCGCCACTTGGGCAGAGTGCGCGCAACCAGCCGGTCAACTTCGTGATCCGCTCCTCGATGGAGTATGCCGAGCTGCAAGTCTACGTCGATGAGCTGCTGGACCGCCTGGCTGACTACCCCGCCCTGGAAAGCCTGGACAGCGACCTCAAACTGAACGCGCCGCAGCTCAAGGTGGCGATCAATCGCGAACAGGCGGTCGCAGTCGGTACCGACGTGGCGACCATCGGCCGTAGTCTGGAGAGTCTGTTCGGCAGCCGCCAGGTAACCCGTTTCAAGCAGAACGGCGAACAGTACGACGTGATGGTGCAACTGCAGGGCGTCGACCGCAGCAATCCGCAGGATCTCGACCGCGTCTATGTGCGAGGAAGTGACGACAGCATGGTGCAGCTGTCCAACCTGATCGAGGTGCGCGAGACGGTGGCGCCGCGCGAGCTCAACCACTTCAATCAACTGCGTGCGGTGACTGTGAGTGCCAACGTCGGCTCCGGCTACACCCTGGGCGAGGTGCTGGCCCATCTGGAAAATACCGCCCGCGAGGTATTCCCGCCGGATACGCAATACGACTACACCGGCACCTCGCGTGACTTCAAGGCGTCCAGCTCCGGTATCGCGCTGATCTTCGCCCTGGCCCTGGCCTTTATCTTCCTGGTGCTGGCGGCGCAGTTCGAGAGTTTCAGCGATCCGCTGATCATCCTGTTCAGCGTGCCGCTGTCGATGGCCGGCGCCTTGCTCGCCCTGACCCTGTTCGGCGGCACCCTGAATATCTATTCGCAGATCGGTCTGGTGACCCTGATCGGCCTGATAACCAAACACGGCATCCTCATCGTCGAGTTCGCCAACGTGCTACTGCGCCAGGGTCATGAACTGCGCGGTGCGGTGATAGATGCCTCGGTGCAGCGCCTGCGGCCGATCCTGATGACCACCGGGGCCATGGTCTTGGGTTCGTTGCCACTGGCAATCGCCAGTGGCGCCGGTGCTGAAAGCCGCCAGCAGATCGGTCTGGTGATAGTCGGCGGGCTGCTGGTCGGCACTTTCTTCACCCTGTTGGTGATTCCGACGCTGTACCTGCTGCTGCGCCGCTGGCGGCCGATCAAACAAGAAACGCCGGAGACCAGTCCGGCGTAGGCTGGCGTAGAGCGAAGCGAAACCCGGCTACAGCTTACGGCTCATGCCGCTGACCCAGCCTACGCGCGGATAAGGGTTGCGTAGGCTGGGTCTCGGTCTTTTAGCTGACTTTCAACACCAGCTTGCCGAAGTTCTCCCCGCTGAACAGCTTGAGCAGGGTTTCCGGGAAGGTCTGCAGGCCTTCGACTATGTCTTCCTTGGACTTCAGCTGGCCGCTGGCCAACCAGCCGCCCATTTCCTGCGCTGCCTCGGCGAAGCGGGAGGCGTAGGTCATCACCACCATGCCTTCCATGCGTGCGCTGTTGATCAGCAGTTGCATGTAGTTGGCCGGACCCTTGATCGCTTCCTTGCTGTTGTATTGGCTGATGGCGCCGCAGATCACTACCCGCGCCTTGAAGTTGATGCGGGTCAGCACGCTATCGAGGATGTCGCCGCCGACGTTGTCGAAATACACATCCACGCCTTGCGGGCACTCGCGCTTGAGGGCGGCGTGCAGGTCCTCGCTCTTGTAGTCGATGGCGCCGTCGAAACCCAGTTCGTCGATCAGCAGCTTGCACTTGTCGGCGCCGCCGGCGATGCCGACCACGCGGCAGCCCTTGAGCTTGGCGATCTGCCCGGCGACGCTGCCGACCGCACCGGCGGCGCCGGAGATCACCACGGTCTCACCGGCCTTGGGCGCGCCGACGTCGAGCAGGGCGAAGTAGGCGGTCATCCCGGTCATGCCCAGGGCGGACAGGTACAGCGGCAGCGGCGCGCGCTTGGCGTCGACCTTGTAGAAGCCCTTGGGCTCGCCGAGAAAGTAGTCCTGTACGCCGAGGGCGCCGTTGACGTGGTCGCCCACGGCGAAATCCGGGTGCTGCGAGGCGATCACCTCACCGACGCCGAGGGCGCGCATCACCTCGCCGAGGCCGACCGGCGGGATATAGGAACGGGCATCGTTCATCCAGCCGCGCATGGCGGGGTCGAGCGACAGGTAGGCGTTCCTCACCAGAATCTGTCCTGGAGCCGGCTCGCCGACCGGGGTTTCGACATAGCTGAAGGTCTCGCGGCTGGGCAGGCCGACAGGGCGTTGGGCGAGCAGGAATTGACGGTTGAGCGTGGCAGTCATGGTCGGTACTCATTGAGCGGAAACCATGGTGATAGCCCTTCGCGGTGCGCCGGGCAAGGTAAGCCATCCAGCCGAATAGGGGTTAATCCATCAGAATGATGAGGGCCTGGGGTGCTTAATCATTATTTTCCATGGAGACAAAACTGTTCTTCGAATAGTGCTGCCGCGTCGGGCGCTGCTCTGACTAGACTCTGCGCAGACTTTCAATCCTCGTGAGGACACGCAGATGAGTTTGAGCTTTTCCGGCCAGGTTGCCCTGGTCACCGGCGGCGCTGCTGGCATTGGCCGTGCTACTGCACTGGCGTTCGCCAACGAAGGCCTCAAGGTAGTGGTTTCCGATGTTGACGCTGCGGGCGGTGAAGGCACTGTCGAGCTGATTCGGGGTGCCGGTGGCGACGCCACTTTCGTGCCTTGCGACGTCACCCAGGATGCACAAGTCAAGGCCCTGATGGCGGCGACTCTGGCCGCCTACGGCCGTCTGGATTATGCCTTCAACAATGCCGGTATCGAGATCGAACAGGGCAAGCTGGCAGACGGCAACGAAGCCGAGTTCGACGCCATCATGGGGGTCAACGTCAAAGGCGTGTGGCTGTGCATGAAGCACCAGATCCCGCTGCTGCTGGCCCAGGGCGGCGGCGCTATCGTCAACACCGCCTCGGTCGCCGGCCTCGGCGCAGCGCCGAAGATGAGCATCTACGCGGCGTCCAAGCATGCGGTGATTGGCCTGACCAAGTCGGCGGCAATCGAATATGCGAAGAAGAAAATCCGCGTCAATGCGGTGTGCCCGGCGGTGATCGACACCGACATGTTCCGCCGTGCCTATGAGTCCGACCCGAAGAAGGGCGAGTTTGCGGCCGCCATGCACCCGGTCGGGCGTATCGGCAAGGTCGAGGAGATCGCCACCGCGGTGCTCTACCTGTGCTGCGACAACGCGGCCTTCACCACCGGCCATGCGCTGGCGGTCGACGGTGGCGCTACGGCGATCTGATCGCTCAGGCTGGATGACTGAAAGGCGCCCAAGGGC
>JBFKAF010000217.1:0-5935 GCA_041621735.1 Pseudomonas sp. | reverse complement strand
TTGCTGAAGGGTTTGGTCAGGTACTGATCGGAGCCGACGATGCGCCCCTTGGCCTTGTCGAACAGGCCGTCCTTGGAGGACAGCATGATCACCGGAGTGGACTTGAAAGCGCTGTTGTTCTTGATCAGGGCGCAGGTCTGATAACCATCGAGCCGCGGCATCATGATGTCGACAAAGATGATACTCGGATGGGTATCGGCAATCTTTGCCAAGGCATCGAAGCCGTCTACGGCGGTAATCACCTCGCAACCCACCTTCTTTAGTAGGGTTTCCGCGGTGCGCCGAATCGTTTTCGAATCGTCGATCACCATCACCCTCAAACCTTCGGAATGCTGTTCCATGTTTGCCCTACCATCGCCTCGGTGAGTCGTTATTTTTGCGTTTTATCAGTGCGCCTGAGGCCTTACCATCGACGGGCTGCAACCCAATCGTCGGGCCTTTTTAGCACACTCTCCAGATGCAATCCATAAGCCCCGGAAGTGCAAGGTTTTTTCCTTGACCGCCTGACCTGTCAGCGCCACCCTGACGCCACACGCTAGTTTCGACAGCCTCTAGTTATAGCCCTTCACGGAGAATTCCCATGAGCGTTCGCCTCGGCATAGTCATGGACCCCATCGCCCAGATCGCCTTTAAAAAGGACAGTTCGCTGGCCATGTTGCTGGCCGCCCAAGCGCGCGGCTGGTCGCTGTTCTATATGGAGCAGCAAGACCTCTACCAGGCCAAAGGCGAAGCGCGTGCCCGACTCAGCCCACTGTCCGTATTCAACGATCCGCAGCACTGGTTCGAACTAGGCAGTGAGCGCGACGTAGCGCTGACCGAGCTGGACGTGATCCTGATGCGCAAGGACCCACCCTTCGATAACGAGTTCGTCTACTCCACTTACCTGCTTGAGCAAGCCGAGCAGGCCGGCGTACTGGTGGTCAACCGCCCACAGAGTCTGCGCGACTGCAACGAAAAGCTGTTTGCCACCCAATTTCCCCAATACACCCCGCCAACCATAGTCACTCGACGGGCCGACATTGTGCGGGAGTTTGCCAAAGAGCAGCGTGACATCATTCTCAAACCCCTGGATGGCATGGGCGGTTCCTCGATCTTTCGCCATCGCGAGGGCGACCCGAACCTTTCGGTGATTCTGGAGACCCTGACCGCCCACGGCACCCAGCAGATCATGGTGCAGCGCTACCTGCCGGCCATCATCGATGGCGACAAGCGCATCCTGATGATCGACGGCGAGCCGGTCCCCTACTGTCTGGCGCGTATCCCGGCGCACGGCGAAACCCGTGGCAACCTGGCCGCCGGGGGTCGTGGCGAGGCGCGCCCACTGACCGAACGCGACCGCGAAATTGCTGCCGCGGTGGGCCCGACCCTGCGCGAGAAAGGCCTGCTGTTCGTCGGCCTGGACGTGATCGGCGAGCACCTCACCGAGATCAACGTGACCAGCCCCACTTGCATCCGCGAGATCGACGCCGCCTTCGATACGCAGATCGGCGAACGCCTGATGGATGCCATTGCCGAGAAGCTCAATGCGCGCAGTGCTTCATAGACTTTTGCCTGGGCCCTCGGCAGACTGCGTGGCAACCTGAACTGACCTGATACACGATGACCGCAGCCGCCCCCCAACTCGCCACCAGCTCCGCCGACGTCCGTCCGGCGGATCGCCTGGGGTTCACCCTGTTTCTCGCCGCCGCGCTGCACGTCGCCCTGATCCTCGGCCTGGGCTTTACCCTGGCCGAGCCCAGCCAGATCAGCAAAACCCTGGAAATCACCCTGTCGACCTTCAAAAGCGAGGCGCAGCCGAAAGAAGCCGACTTCCTCGCCCAGGATAACCAGCAAGGCAGCGGCACCCTGGAACACAAGGCCGCACCGAAGACCACCGAACAGGCGCTGTTTCAGGACACCCAGGTCAAGCGCGTCACCCCGCCCGCGGCGCCACAACAGCCCGTGGCCCGCCAGGAGGCACCGAAAGCCGCGGTCGCCACCCGCAAACCCCAGCCACAGAAGACCCCGGTCAAGCGCGAAGAAACCAAACCGACGCCGCAGGTACCTCCGGCACCGGTGTTCGACAGCGCACAGCTGTCGATGGAAATCGCCAGCCTGGAAGCCGAACTGGCCCAGGATATTCAGCTGTACGCCAAGCGCCCGAAAATCCTCCGCCTGAACGCCGCCTCGACCCGGCGCGACAAGGGCGCCTGGTACAAGGACGAGTGGCGCAAGAAGGTCGAGCGCATCGGCAACCTCAACTACCCGGACGACGCGCGACGCAAGCAGATTTATGGCAGTTTGCGCCTGCTGGTATCGATCAACCGCGACGGCACCCTGTACGAAGTACAGGTACTCGAGTCATCGGGCCAGCGCCTGCTCGACCAGGCCGCACAGCGCATCGTCCGCCTAGCCGCCCCTTACGCGCCGTTTACCGGCGACCTGGCCGATGTCGACCGTCTGGAGATCATCCGCACCTGGCGCTTCGAGCGCGGCGACCGCTTGTCGAGTAACTGAGCCCGCCACTCTGCGCTCCTCGACCATCGCCACCCCGAGCGCAACGCCGATGTGCGTTTTGGCTTCCAGCCTCAGGCCGCAAGCTTTAAGCTAACGGACATGAAAGACGCCAGCCCCAGCTACCTCAAGCACCACTTCCTGATTGCCATGCCACACATGGCCGATCCTAATTTCGCGCAGACCGTCACTTACCTGATCGAGCACAACGAACAGGGCGCCATGGGCCTGGTGATCAACCGCCCGAACGGCCTTAACCTGGCCGACGTGCTGGAGCAGTTGCGACCGGAAAGCCAGCCCCCGGCCCAATGCCAGGCCCTGCCGATCTTTTCCGGCGGCCCGATGCAGACGGATCGGGGCTTCGTCCTGCACCCGGCCGGCCCCCAGTTTCAGGCCACCCTGGACCTGGGCGAGCTGGGTCTGTCCACCTCGCAGGACGTGTTGTTCGCCATTGCCGACGGCAGCGGCCCGGAGAAATACCTGATCACCCTCGGCTACGCAGGCTGGGATGCCGGCCAGCTGGAGAGCGAACTGACTGACAATGCCTGGCTGACCTGCCCTGCCGACAACGCCATTCTCTTCGACCTGCCCTTCGACCAGCGCCTGGAAGCCGCGGCAGCGCGCCTGGGGGTCAACCTCAGCCTGCTCACCTCGCAAGCCGGGCACGCCTGATGGCCGACGCCAACAGCAAACCGTTACGACTGCTACTGGGCTTCGACTACGGCAGTAAACAGATCGGCGTCGCCGTGGGCCAGGCCATTACCGGCCAGGCCCGCGAACTGTGCGTGCTCAAGGCACAAAATGGCGTGCCGGACTGGCAGAAAGTCGAAGCCTTGATCCGCGAATGGCAACCGGACGCCATAGTCGTCGGCCTGCCACTGAACATGGACGGCACGCCGAGCGCGATGAGCGAGCGCGCGGAAAAATTCTCCCGCCGCATCAACGGCCGCTTCAATCTGCCCGTACATACCCACGACGAACGCCTGACCACCTACGCCGCCAAAGGCGAACGTCAGCAACAAGGGCAACACGACGGCTACCGCGAGCGCCCGGTCGACGCCCTCGCCGCCGCGCTACTACTGGAAGGCTGGCTGGCCGAACACAATCCAGGCTGAACCCGGCTCAGACCCACAAGGAGCTTCAGATGAACCTACCCAACCCCGCCGAGCTCCTGCCGCAAATGGCCGGCGCGCTGATCAACCACCTCAATCAGCGACAGATCAGCCAACCGCGTTTCATCGGCATCCGCACCGGCGGCGTCTGGGTCGCCCAGGCGCTGCTGGAATGCCTTGGCAACCGTGAGCCCCTGGGCGTGCTCGACGTCTCCTTCTACCGCGACGACTTCACCCAGAACGGCCTGCACCCACAGGTGCAACCCTCGGAACTGCCGTTCGAGATCGAAGGCCAGCACCTGATATTGGTCGATGACGTACTGATGAGCGGTCGCACCATCCGCGCGGCGATGAACGAACTGTTCGACTACGGCCGCCCGGCCAGCATCACCCTGGTCTGCCTGCTCGACCTGAATGCCCGCGACCTGCCGGTACGCCCGGATGTGGTCGGCGCGACCCTGTCGCTGGCCACCGACCAGCGGATAAAATTGTCCGCCAGCACGCCACTGACCCTCGAACTCCAGACGCTCGCCAACTGAGACCCTCGCGATGACGCCCATTGACGCCAAGCGCCCGCTGCAACTGAACGACCAAGGCCAGTTGCGCCACTTCCTCTCCATCGACGGCCTGCCGCGCGAGCTGCTGACAGAAATCCTCGACACCGCCGACTCCTTCCTCGAGGTCGGCGCCCGCGCAGTGAAGAAGGTCCCCCTGCTGCGCGGCAAGACCGTGTGCAACGTGTTCTTCGAGAACTCCACGCGCACCCGCACCACCTTCGAGCTGGCGGCTCAGCGCCTGTCCGCCGACGTGATTAGCCTCAACGTGTCGACCTCCTCGACCAGCAAGGGCGAGACCCTGTTCGACACCCTGCGCAACCTCGAGGCCATGGCCGCCGATATGTTCGTGGTCCGCCATGCCGACTCCGGCGCCGCGCACTTCATTGCCGAGCATGTCTGCCCGGACGTGGCGATCATCAACGGCGGCGACGGCCGTCATGCACACCCGACCCAGGCGATGCTCGACATGCTCGCCATTCGCCGGCACAAGGGCGGTTTCGAGAACCTCTCCGTGGCGATAGTCGGCGACATCCTGCATTCGCGGGTGGCGCGCTCCAATATGCTGGCGCTGAAGACCCTGGGTTGCCCGGATATCCGCGTGATCGCGCCGAAGACCCTGCTGCCGATCGGTATCGAGCAATACGGCGTGACGGTCTACAGCGACCTGGCCAGCGGGCTCAAGGACGTCGACGTGGTGATCATGCTGCGCCTGCAGCGCGAGCGCATGCAGGGTGGCCTGCTGCCCAGCGAAGGCGAGTTCTATCGACTGTTCGGCCTCACCGAACAGCGCCTGCTGCTGGCCAAGCCGGATGCCCTGGTGATGCACCCGGGGCCGATCAATCGCGGCGTGGAGATCGAGTCGGCGGTGGCCGACGGCCCGCAGTCGGTGATTCTCAATCAGGTCACCTACGGCATCGCCGTGCGCATGGCCGTGCTGTCCATGGCCATGAGCGGCCAGAACACTCAACGTCAACTTAACCAGGAATCCGAGGAGCAGAACTGATGCGCACCCGTATCCTCGGCGCCCGCGTTATCGATCCAAGCAGCGGCCTCGATCAAGTCAGCGACCTGTATCTCGAAGGCGGTAAAATCGCCGCCATCGGACAAGCACCCGCGGGCTTCAACGCGGACAAGAGCCTCGACGCCCAAGGTCTGATCGCCGCCCCCGGCCTGGTCGACCTCAGCGTCGCCCTGCGTGAGCCGGGCTACAGCCGCAAGGGCAGTATCGCCAGCGAAACCCAGGCAGCGGCAGCCGGCGGTGTCACCAGCCTGTGCTGCCCACCACAGACCAAACCCGTACTGGACACCCCGGCGGTGGCCGAACTGGTGCTCGAGCGCGCCCGCGAAGCCGGCCACACCAAGGTCTTCCCCATCGGTGCGCTGAGCAAAGGCCTGGCCGGGGAACAGCTGGCCGAGCTGGTGGCACTGCGCGATGCCGGCTGCGTGGCCTTCGGCAACGGCCTGGAGACCTTCCGCAACAACCGTACCCTGCGCCGCGCCCTGGAGTACGCGGCCACCTTCGACCTGACGGTGATCTTCCACTCCCAGGACCACGACCTGGCCGAAGGCGGCCTGGCCCACGAAGGCCCCACCGCCAGCTTCCTCGGCCTGCCCGGTATTCCGGAAACGGCCGAGACCGTGGCCCTGGCCCGCGACCTGTTACTGGTCGAGCAAAGCGGTGTGCGCGCCCACTTCAGCCAGCTGACCAGCGCCCGTGGCGCCCAGCTGATCGCCGACGCCCAGGCCCGCGGCTTGCCGGTGACTGCCGACGTC
>JBFKAF010000216.1:0-5955 GCA_041621735.1 Pseudomonas sp. | reverse complement strand
TCCTGGCCCACTCCAACGAGTCGGAATGGCACAACTTCCGCAACAACAAGAACAACGAGGCGTTCATCGACCGTATCTACATCGTCAAGGTGCCGTACTGCCTGCGCGTGACCGATGAAATAAAGATCTACGACAAGCTGCTGTTCAACAGCTCCCTGGCCAACGCCCATTGCGCTCCGGACACCCTGAAGATGCTCGCCCAGTTCTCGGTGTTGAGCCGGCTGAAGGAGCCGGAAAACTCGAATATCTACTCGAAGATGCGGGTCTACGACGGCGAAAACCTCAAGGACACCGACCCTAAGGCCAAGTCGATCCAGGAATACCGCGATGCCGCGGGCGTCGACGAAGGCATGAACGGCCTGTCGACCCGCTTTGCCTTCAAGATCCTCTCCAAGGTATTCAACTTCGACCCCCATGAGGTCGCCGCCAACCCGGTACACCTGCTGTATGTACTGGAGCAGCAGATCGAGCAGGAACAGTTCCCCGCCGAGACCCGCGAACGCTACCTGCGCTTTATCAAGGAATACCTGGCACCGCGCTATATCGAATTCATCGGCAAGGAAATTCAAACGGCCTACCTCGAGTCTTACAGCGAGTACGGGCAGAACATCTTCGACCGCTACGTGCTGTACGCCGACTTCTGGATTCAGGATCAGGAGTACCGCGACCCGGAAACCGGCGAAATCCTCAATCGCGTGGCACTCAACGAGGAGCTGGAAAAAATCGAGAAACCGGCCGGCATCAGCAATCCGAAGGATTTCCGCAACGAGATCGTCAACTTCGTCTTGCGCGCCCGCGCCAACAACAACGGCAAGAACCCAACCTGGCTCAGCTACGAGAAGCTGCGCGTAGTGATCGAGAAGAAGATGTTCTCCAACACCGAGGACCTGCTGCCGGTCATCAGCTTCAATGCCAAGGCAAGCAAGGAGGACAAGCAGAAACACAACGACTTCGTCACTCGCATGGTCGAGCGCGGCTACACCGACAAGCAGGTGCGCCTGCTCTCCGAATGGTATCTGCGGGTTCGCAAATCGCAGTAACGTAGCCCCAAGCATCAGCCTCAAGCTGCAAGCCGGAGTGCCCGCGCAACACGGCCTCACTTACAGCTGGTGGCTTGCAGCTTAAAGCTCCCCGGAGGGGCCTATGAGCCATGTGATCGACCGGCGCCTGAACGGCAAGAACAAGAGCACGGTAAACCGCCAGCGCTTTTTGCGGCGTTACCGTGACCACATCAAGAAAGCGGTGGAGGAAGCGGTCAGCCGCCGCTCCATCACCGACATGGAGCATGGCGAACAGATCAGCATTCCCGGCCGCGACATCGACGAACCGGTGCTGCACCACGGCCGCGGCGGCAAGCAGACTATCGTCCACCCGGGCAACAAGGAATTCACCACCGGCGAACGCATCCCTCGCCCACAAGGTGGCGGGGCCGGCCAGGGTGCAGGCAAGGCCAGCAATAGCGGCGAGGGCATGGATGAGTTCGTCTTCCAGATCACCCAGGAAGAGTTCCTCGACTTCATGTTCGAGGATCTGGAGTTGCCCAATCTGGTCAAACGCCACCTGACCGGCAGCGACACCTTCAAGACCGTGCGTGCCGGCATAAGCAACGAGGGCAACCCGTCCCGGATCAACATCATCCGCACCCTGCGTTCGGCCCATGCTCGGCGCATCGCCCTGTCTGGCAGTAGCCGCGCTAAATTGAAAATCGCGCAAGCCGAACTGGAGCGTCTCAAGCGTGAGGAGCCGGATAATCTCGGCGATATTCAGAAACTGGAAGATGACATCAGCAAGCTGCACGCGCGCATCAACCGCGTGCCGTTCCTCGACACCTTCGACCTCAAGTACAACCTGCTGGTAAAACAGCCGAACCCCAGCTCCAAAGCCGTAATGTTCTGCCTGATGGATGTGTCCGGCTCGATGACCCAATCGACCAAGGACATCGCCAAGCGCTTCTTCATCCTGCTGTACCTGTTCCTCAAGCGCAATTACGACAAGATCGATGTGGTGTTCATCCGCCACCACACCAGCGCCAAAGAAGTAGACGAGGAGGAGTTCTTCTACTCCCGCGAGACCGGCGGCACCATAGTCTCCAGCGCACTCAAACTGATGCAGGAGATCATGGCCGAGCGCTATCCCATCAACGAATGGAATATCTATGCGGCCCAGGCGTCGGATGGCGACAACTGGAACGATGACTCACCGATCTGCCGGGATATATTGATCAAGCAGATCATGCCGTTCGTGCAGTACTTCACCTACGTCGAGATCACCCCGCGCGAGCACCAGGCGCTGTGGTTCGAATACGAGCAGGTCTGCGAAGCGTTCGCCGACACCTTCGCCCAACAGCAACTGGTCTCGGCGGCGGATATTTACCCGGTGTTCCGCGAACTGTTCCAGCGGAGGCTCGAAACATGACGGCATATGACGGCGCAGCCCGCAAAAAGAAACGCCAGCCGATCTCCACCGGCTCGGAATGGACCTTCGAGCTGATCCGCGCCTACGATCGAGAGATCAGCCGGATCGCCGAAGGCTATGCCCTGGACACCTACCCGAACCAGATCGAAGTCATCACCGCCGAGCAGATGATGGATGCCTACGCCTCGGTCGGCATGCCACTGGGCTACCACCACTGGTCCTACGGCAAGCAGTTCCTCAGCACAGAGAAGAACTACAAGCGCGGACAGATGGGCCTGGCCTACGAGATCGTGATCAATTCCGACCCCTGCATCGCCTACCTGATGGAAGAGAACACCATGTGCATGCAGGCCCTGGTGGTGGCCCACGCCTGTTACGGCCACAACAGCTTCTTCAAGGGCAACTACCTGTTCCGCACCTGGACCGATGCCAGCTCGATTGTCGATTATCTGGTGTTCGCCAAGCAGTACATCATGCAGTGCGAGGAGCGTCATGGCATCGATGCCGTGGAAGACCTGCTGGACTCCTGCCACGCCCTGATGAACTACGGTGTCGATCGCTACAAGCGCCCTTACCCGATTTCCGCCGAAGAAGAGCGGCGCCGGCAGAAAGACCGCGAAGAACACCTGCAAAAGCAGATCAACGACCTCTGGCGAACCATTCCCAAAGGCGCGGACAAGGGCGACGACAAGGACAGCAAGCGCTTCCCCGCCGAACCCCAGGAAAACATCCTGTACTTCCTGGAAAAGCACGCGCCGCTGTTGGAGCCCTGGCAGCGCGAGGTGATCCGCATCGTGCGCAAGATCGCCCAGTATTTCTATCCGCAACGCCAGACCCAGGTGATGAACGAAGGCTGGGCGACCTTCTGGCACTACACCCTGATGAACGATCTGTATGACGAAGGCCTGGTCACCGAAGGCTTTATCATGGAGTTCCTGCAGTCGCACACCAGCGTGATCTACCAGCCGCCGTTCGACAGCCCTTATTACAGTGGCATCAACCCCTACACCCTGGGTTTTGCCATGTACCGCGACATCCGCCGGATCTGTGAGACGCCAACCGAGGAAGACAGGCGCTGGTTCCCCGATATTGCCGGCAGCGATTGGCTGAGCACCCTGAAATTTGCCATGAAGAGCTTCAAGGACGAGAGTTTTATCCTGCAGTACCTGTCACCCAAGGTGATTCGCGACCTGAAGCTGTTCAGCATCATGGACGACGACCAGAAGGATGAACTGCTGGTCTCCGCTATACACGATGATCCGGGTTATCAGATCATCCGCGAAACCCTCGCCGCCCAGTACAACCTCGGCAACCGTGAACCCAACGTGCAAATCTGGAGCATCGATCGACGCGGCGACCGCTCGCTGACCCTGCGCCACCAGCAACATGATCGCAAACCGCTGGGCAGCTCGACCGAAGAGGTGCTCAAGCACCTGCACCGCCTGTGGGGCTTCGATATCCACCTGGAAACACTGCAAGGCGACAAACTGATCAACACCCAGCACGTACCGCCCAAAGGCGATCCTGAACATGACAGCGATCACCCTCGACTGGACCTGATCATTCCCCCCATCTAATCGGCTTCCCCCTGCCGGCGCCCATGCGTACCACTGCAGCCTTCACAGGACTGCGGTGGTGCGCCGCTTGCCCATCCGGGCGCCTTACCTGACTTGAGCGTTTGGGCGATAAGCCTTTTCCCAGCAGCACACCTAACCGTTATCCTCTGCGGCAACGGAGGTAGGCATGCAGATTTACAAAGTCGGCGGCGCGGTACGCGATCGTCTGTTGGGGCGGCCAGTCAGCGAGATTGACTGGGTGGTGGTCGGCGCCACGGCCGAGCAGATGTTAGAACAGGGGTTTCGCCCGGTAGGTGCGGACTTCCCGGTGTTTCTGCACCCGAAAACCGGCGAGGAGTACGCCCTGGCGCGTACCGAGCGCAAGAGCGGGCGCGGCTACGGCGGGTTCACCTTCTACGCCAGCCCGGAAGTCACCCTGGAAGAAGACCTGATCCGCCGCGACCTGACCGTCAACGCCATGGCCGAGGACGCTCAAGGACTGCTGATCGACCCCTACGGCGGGCAACGCGATCTCACCGCACGTCTGCTGCGGCATGTTTCCCCGGCGTTTGCCGAAGATCCGTTGCGGGTATTGCGCGTCGCTCGCTTCGCCGCGCGCTACGCACCGCTGGGCTTTAGCGTCGCCCAGGAAACCCTCGACCTGATGCGCCAACTCAGTGAATCCGGCGAACTGACTGCACTCACCCCCGAGCGCAGCTGGAAGGAGATTTCCCGCGCACTGCTGGAACCACGCCCCGATGTATTTATCCGCGTATTGCGCGATTGCGGCGCCCTCAAGGCGCTGCTTGCGGAAGTCGACGCGCTGTTTGGCGTCCCGCAACCAGCCGCCCATCATCCGGAGATCGACACCGGCGTGCATGTACTCAGCGTCTTGCGACAATGCGCCGAACACCAGCAACCGCTGAGCGTGCGCTGGGCCTGCCTGCTGCACGATGTCGGCAAGGGCCTGACACCCGAGGCGGAGTGGCCCCGGCATATTGCCCACGAGCAACGCGGCCTGGCGGCGATTCGTGCGATAAACGAGCGCAGCAAAGCCCCGAAAGACTGCCAGGAACTGGCCCTGCTGGTTGGCGAATACCACAGCCATGGCCATCGCGCCCTGGAGCTGAAGGCCTCGACTTTGCTGGAGCTGCTGCAGCACTTCGACGTCTATCGACGGCCACAGCGCTTTGAAGCGTTTATAGCCGCTTGCGAAATGGATGCCCGCGGTCGCGATGGCCTGGAACAGGCCGCCTACCCTCAGGCCGACTACCTGCGCGGCGCCATGCAGGCGGCTCGCGATGTTGCGGTACAACCCCTACTGCTGCAGGGATTCAAAGGCCCGGAGCTAGGCGAGGCGCTGAAGCGTGAACGCCTGATGGCGCTTAAGGCCTACAAGAACAGCGCGGAAAATACTTAAGACTCAGGAAAAGCCAGGCGCAACGACTTAGGGGTCAGTTCCACACCACGCCACTGAAAGGCTACCGGCCAAAGCTGCTGATCGATACGCGCCGCCTGCCACAACTCGGCAAAACTGCGCCGCTCGCCCAAATGCAGGCTATCCGGCGCCAATAGCGCCAGTGGCCACAACACGAAAGCATTCTTCAGAATCTCCGCGCGAGGCAGTATCAGGCCATCGAAATTGCCGACCTGATCGCCATACAGCAGCACATCGATGTCCAGCGGCAGCCCCTTGCGCTCCGGTGCGTAACGTCCATTGTCCGCCTCGATGAACTTCAGACGACGATCCAACTCACGCAGGGGCAGCTCGGTTAAACCCGTCACCACCAGATTGAAGAACGGCCCACTCTTGATCCCCACCGCCTGACTCTCGAACACCGGCGAGCAGCGCATCTCCTGCAGAAAGCCCGCCAGTGCCTCAAGGCCGGCGCACAAGTGGGCCTGACGCTCGATATTGCTGCCAAGGCCGAGAAAAACCGGAGTTAGCGACATCCGCGCTCGATCTCCACGCCGACACCACCTG
>JBFKAF010000215.1:0-5960 GCA_041621735.1 Pseudomonas sp. | reverse complement strand
CTTGCTGCCCTGCTCGGCCAACAGCACCGCCTTGGTCATGGCCTTCTGGATCTCGCCGAGAATGCCGCGCACCTGGGCGGTGGCCTGTTTCGACTGGTCGGCCAGGGCCTTGACCTCCTGGGCCACCACCGAGAAGCCCTTGCCCGCCTCGCCAGCCTTCATCGCCTCGATCGAGGCGTTGACCCCGAGCAGATTGGACTGCTCGGCCAGATCGCCGACCGAGGCGACTATCTCGCCGATGGTCTGGCTCTGTTCGCCCAGGCGCATGATGCTTTCCGCCACCGCCTGCATCTGCTCGCGGATCTGCCCCATGCCCTTGAGCGCTTCCTCCACTGCCTCGCGCCCGCTCAACGCCACCTGCCGGGTGCGCTCGGTGCTCTCGGCCACCGTCTGCGATTTGCTGCCCGCCAATACGGCGGTCTGTTTGACCTCCTCGACCGTGGTGACTATCTCGCTGATAGCGGTGGCGGTTTCCTGGGTACTGGCAGCCACCTGGCTGGTGGCGGCGAGAATTTCTTCACTGGACGAGGCCAGCACCGAGATGCCTTCATTCATCTCACGTACCAGCTCGCGCAGGTACTGGCTCATGTTGCCGAAGGCCTGGGTCAGTCGACCCACCTCGTCCTGCCGAGCGCTGGTGACGATTTCCTCGGGTATCTCGCCGCGACCGATGCGTTCCGCCCACCCGGTCAGGCGCGACAGTGGCTGGGCGATGTGCCGGCTCAGCAGCCAGGCCAACACGGCACTGACGCCGATCAGCAGCAGGCTCAAACGAAACACCCGTTCGCGCTGGGTCTCCAACGCCTGGCGTGAGCGCTCCAGGGCCATGCTGACGCGCCTATCGGTGACACTGGACAGCTGCAGGCCGAGTTCATGAATCCTGTTCATGCGGTCGAGCTGTACCCCCGTGCTCAACTGTCGCGCCGCTTGGAATGCACCGGTGCGGAGCAGCTCTAATTGCTCCGCCCGGGTCTGTTCCAGGGCCAGGCGCACCGCCAGCATTTCCTCGAGAAGCTCGGCGAATTCCGGATCATCGCCTGCCACCTGCTGCAAACGCTTCACCAGCCGCTCGTTCTCTGCACTGCGCCGGCGGATCGCATTTTCTATGCCTGGCAGGTCGGTCTGCGCCTCCTCGTTCAAGGCCTGTATCAGATCGGTACGCTGGGCTGCGATGTTCAGGCGCAACTCCTTTACATCGGAGACGCGTGAATAGTGTTGCCGAAACTGCTGCTCCTCGACTTTTTGCAGGCTGGCGAAACGTTCCAGATTGTTGAACAGCAGAATGCCGAATCCTGTGATCAGCAGGGCGAAGGCGGCGATCAGTTTGCTGCCGATACTCAATTTAAATAGTCTGTCCATTGCAGCCTCCATTGCCATTAATCCTCGTCCATCACCCGCAGGTTGGGGTCACCCAGCAGCCGCTCGCCATCCAGCACCGTCCATTGCTCGGCGGTGACCCCGAGCAGGTAAGCCGCCCGCACGCCGGTGAGGTTGGCCAACTCGCCTTGCAGGGCCTCCTGGCGGATTCGCGTGATACCCAGGACCCGATCAATCAGCAGAGCGAACTCCATCTCCGAGTTGCGCAGGATCAGCATGAAATTCTTGTCGGACAGACCACTGATCGGCAGTTCGAACAGCACCCGCAGATCGAGCAGCGAGACGATATGCCCGCGCACGTTGACTATGCCCAACACATAGGCCGGCGTGCCCGGCAGGGGGGTGTACTGGGCCAGCGGCAGCACCTCGGCGACATGTTCGCTTTCGATGGCATACAACTCGCCACTGGTGCTGAAACTCAGGACGTCCAGCCAACCATCGGCTTGCTCCTCTTCGACCGCCGTGGCCCATTGCCGGGTTCGCTCGAGCAGGCGTAGATCGCGCTCTTCGGCATCCACGGCGAAACCGCCAGCCAGCCGGTTCTCGAACTGGGCGAGCCGCTGGCGTATCTGCTCCCAGCGCTGGTCCTGCTTCAATGGCTCGGACATCCAATCGGCTCCTCCAGTAGTTGATCGCACAAACGCAGCAGCTGCACACAACTGAGGCCATCACCCTGTGGCACCAAGGAGGCCATGTCTTGGGCCAGGAGCAACTGCCGGCATACCTGCAAGGCTTTTTCGCCGGCACGCGTTTGCCCTTCGGCGCGCAGCAGGCGCGCGCGCAAGAAGTAGCCGAGAATAAACTCAGGGTCCAGATACAGCGCCTTCTGCAGGGCCGCCTGGGCCAGGCGGAGATCATCGCTCTGCTGAGCCAACAGGGCCTGCAGCCAGTAGGCCTTGGGCGAGTTGCTATCCAGGGCGAGCGCCCGCTGCAACCACTCCCGGGCCTGCTCGGGGCGCTGTTGATCGGCCCAACTCTGCGCCATGCCCAGACAAGCCTGGTGTTGCTGGCTGCGGCTCAGCCCGGGACAGCTCAGGTAGGTCAGCAGCGCTTCCCGAACCTGCTCGTGCCGGCCACTGGCCTGGGCTTGGGCAACCTGCTGCCAGCAACGCTCGCGGCTGGCATCGGCGCTTTCGCCCGCAGCTTGCTCGGTAGGCGTAGGGTTGGCGGCAGGCGCAGGCTGTCTGACCTCGCTGCTGTTCTGCTTGGGGTACAGGGGCCCAGCCTTGCCCAGGACCACCTGCTCGGCGGCAAATGCTTGGCTTGGCGCAGGGCTGCTCACCCGAACGTCCTGCCGCATAGCAGGTGCCAGGGCATAGTTGCAGCCGGCCCAGCTACCGACCAGCCCTGCCTGGGTCGCCAGACTGGCCTCGACGGCGCTCAGCAGCAGAACTCCGTCGGCACTCAAGCTGCCCAGTAGGCGCCGCACCGCGGCAAGCGCCCGGCCGGTCGAGAAGTACATCAGGACGTTGCGGCACAGAATCAGGTCGGCGTCCGCCAGCGCAGGCGGCAGGCTGCCATCGGCGAGGTTGTACTGGACGAAGCGAATGCGCTGGCGCCAGGCGGGACGCACCCGCCACTGGGGCCCTTCGGCCTGGAAGTAGTGCCGGCGAAAATCCTCCTCGCTGCTGCGAAAGGCGTTACGTCCGTAGATGCCCTGCTCGGCCCGGGCGAGAAACGCCCCATTGATATCACTGGCCAGCAACTCCACGGACCAGTCGGCGCTTTCGCCGCCAAGTAGCTCATCGATCAGGAACAGCAGGCCATAGGCCTCTTCGCCGGTACAGCAGCCGGCACTCCATAGGCGCAGGCATCGCCGCCCTTCCTGACGGCGGCGCGCTATCAACGGCGCCAGATGGTGGCGGGCGAGCCAGTCGAAAGCCTCGGCATCGCGGCGAAAGTAGGTTTCGCCAACGGTGAAGGCCGCGATCAGGGACTGTACCTGGGCGGCGTCCCAATCGGCGAACGCCAGTTGTTGCACCCAGTCGTCGAAGTCCGGTATTTGCCGCTCCAGGGCCAGAAGCTGCAGGCGGCGCAGCAGATCACCGCGCCGCGGGCCTGAGAAGTCAATGCCCACATGCTGCAGAACCTTATGGCTCAGGGCCGCCAGCAGCCGCGGCGAGCCGCTCGGCTCACCGCGCGACATCAATCGACTCCTCCCTGAGCCCGAGCAGCTCAACCAGGCGGGCTTCGTCGGTGTCGCTGAGCAGCTGCTCGACATCCTGGATCAGCAACAGTCCCTCGGCGCTGCGCAGCACGCCGCGCAGCAGGCTGGAGGGCACCCGCGGGTCTGGTGCCGGAGTGAAGTCCGCCGCCGCGCAGGCGCTCACGACCTCCACTCGCTCCACCGGCAGCAATAGTTCGCGCTTGCTGCTGGTCAGCCAGATAAAGGGTTGCCACAGGGTCAGTGCGGGCGCTGGCCAACCGAAGCGCCGGGCCAGATCCACCACGGGAAGCAGTCTGCCGCGCACATTTGCCAGGCCACAGATCGACTCGGGCGCCCCCGGCAAGGGGGTACTGCGCAGTGCCGGCAGCACACGCACCACCTGGTCGAGAGCCACTGCCAAATGTTGACCCGACAACCAGAACGGCAACACCAGGTATCTATCCATAGATGCTTCCCTGTCACCAAAAGCTATTACTACCTTGTACCCTAGCTCAGGCTTATCCCGCGTCCAGTAATCGACCTACTCGCGACAGCCTGCTAGGGCGCCTCCGAGCTCTCGCTAGTCCAACCGCCACCCAGGGCGGCGATCAGCTGCACGCTGGCGCTCAGGCGGTTGCCTTGCAGGGTCAGGCGAGTGCGCTCGTTGCTCAGGGCGCTGGTCTGTACGCTGACCACATCGCTGAAACCCACGGTGCCGGCCTGGTACTGGTTGAGGATCAGCCGCAGCGACTCGCGCGCGGCCTCCAGCGCCTGCTGTTGCACCACGGCCTCGCGCTCGAACACCGCCAACTGCACCAGAAAATCCTCCACTTCGCGGAAGCTCTGCAGCACGGTTTGCCGGTAATCGGCCACGGTCTGGTCGTAGCGCGCCTCGCTTTGCTCGACCTGGGAGCGGATCAGGCCGCCGTCGAACAGATTGACGGCGAACGCCGGACCGATCGACCAGAAGCGGTTGGGCATGCTGATCCAGTCGCTCAGACTGCCGCTGCGATAGCCGCCGCTGGCGGACAGAGTCAGGTCCGGGTAGTAGGCGGCCTTGGCCACGCCGATGGCGGCGTTGGCCGAGATCACCCGGCGTTCGGCGGCGGCGATGTCCGGGCGGCGTTCGAGCAGCACCGAGGGCAGGCTCGGCGGCACCGTCGGCAGGTCGGGGATATGCTCGCGGCTGGCCAGCTCGAACTCGGCCGGCGCCACGCCGATCAGCACCGCCAGGGCGTGTTCCAGTTGGGCGCGCTGAAACTCCAGGTCGATTGCCTCGGCCTCGGTGCTCTTCAGCTGGGTCAGCGCCTGGGTCACGTCGGACTTCGGCACTATGCCGGCGCGGTACTGGTTTTCGGCGATTTTGAACGCACGCTGATAAGCGGCCACCGTGGCATCCAGCAGGCGCTTCTGCTCATCCAGCACGCGCAGTTGCAGGTAGCTTTGCACCAGCTCCGACTGCTGGCTCAGGCGCACGGCCGCCAGATCGGCGGCGCTGGCCTGCATGCTGGCGTTGTCCGCTTGCAGTTGCCGACGCAGCTTGCCCCAGATATCCAGCTCCCAGCTGACGCCGAGGTTGGCGTCATAGGTTTTCGAGACCTGCGAGGCGTTGGAGCCGCTGACGCTGATGCCGCCGCTGGTACTGATGGTGCTGTCGCCACCGCCCTGCCCGGCGCGGGTCACGCCGCTGTTGAAGCCGACACTGGGGAAGAACGCCGCCCGCGCGCCGCGCGCCAGGGCGACGGCCTGGCGGTATTGGGCTTCGGCGCTGGCCAGGCTCTGGTTGTTGGCATTCAGACGTTCGACCAACTGGTTCAGCTCGCTGTCGCCATACAGCCGCCACCAGTCGCCACGCAGCGCCTCATCGGCCGGCGTGGCGGCCTTCCAGCCGGCGGCCTGCTTGAATTGCACGGCGCTGGCCGAGTCCGGGCGCCGGTAGTCGGGGCCAATGGCACAGGCACTGAGGGCCAGGACGGCCAGGCTCAGGCACAGCGAACGCAGGATTACAGGCTTCATACGGGGATATCCAGGGCGGCATCGGTGCGCACGCCGCGCCAGCGGTTGACCCGGTGGCGCAGGCGGTCGAGATAGAGGTAAACCACCGGGGTGGTGTAGAGGGTCAGCAACTGACTGAGGATCAGCCCGCCGACGATGGTCAGGCCCAGCGGCTGGCGCATCTCCGCGCCTTCGGCCATGCCCAGCAGCAGGGGCAAGGCGCCGAGCATGGCCGCCAATGTGGTCATGATGATCGGCCGGAAACGCAACAGGCAGGCGCGGCGGATCGACTCCTCGGGGCTGAGTCGGTCCTGGCGTTCCAGCTGCAGGGCCAGGTCGATCATCAGGATGGCGTTCTTCTTCACCACGCCGATCAGCAGGAACAGGCCGAGCAGCGAGATCAGGCTGAACTCGCCGCCGGTGAGTATGATCGCCAGCAAGG
>JBFKAF010000214.1:0-5967 GCA_041621735.1 Pseudomonas sp. | reverse complement strand
GGCCCTGGGCCGGGTGCGTCTGTTCGAGAGCCTCGAACAACTGGTGGAACAACGTACTGGGGCGCTGGCGCAGAACGAGGCCTTGCTGCGCAAGATTCTCGACAACCTGCCGGTCGGCGTCTCTGTCGCCGATGGCAAGGGTCGGCTGATCCTCAGCAACGCCGAGAACGGGCTGATTTGGGCCGGACCGCAACCCACCGACCTGGACGACTATGCTCGCCATCACGGCGCCTGGGCGGAACGCGGCGAGCCGCTGCAGGCCGAGGACTGGCCGCTGGTCAGGGCCGTGCGCGATGGTCAGGTGCTGCGCAACGAGGTAATCGATATCCAGGCCTTCGACGACAGCTACAAGACCATCCTCAATTCCGCCGTGCCGTTCCATGACCAACACGGCGTGCTCCAGGGTGCCATAGCGGTGATTCAGGACATCAGCGAGCAGCGTCAGCGTGACCTGGAGATTCGTATCCGCACGCGGGCGATTGAGGCCTGCGTCAACGCCATCGTGATCACCGACAGTCAGCTCGACGACCAGCCGATCGTCTATGTCAATCCGGCCTTCGAGCGCATCACCGGCTACCGCAGCGAGGAGGTGCTGGGGCGCAACTGTCGGCTGTTGCAGGGTGAGGATATCGAGCAGCCGGAGCTGGCCAGCATACGTCGGGCGCTGCAAGCCGAGGAGGAAGGCAGGGCCGTGCTGCGTAACTACCGTAAGGACGGCTCGGCCTTCTGGAACGAGCTGCGCCTCGCCCCCGTGGTGAACGATCGCGGCCGGGTCAGCCACTTCGTCGGCATCCTCAACGATATCACCGAGGCCAAGCGCTACCAGGAGGAGCTGGAGCACCAGGCCAACCACGACAGCCTGACTGGGTTGCCCAACCGCAACCTGCTCAACGACCGCATCCACCAGGCCATCGCCTTCGCCAGCCGCAACCAGGGGCAGTTCGACCTGGTGTTCATGGACATCGACCATTTCAAGGTGGTCAACGACAGCCTGGGCCACAGCGCCGGCGACCAGCTGCTGGTGCAGGTGGCCGAGCGCCTGCGCGGTTGCGCACGGGAAGTCGACACAGTGGCACGCCTCGGCGGCGACGAGTTCGTCATCCTGTTGGCCGATGGTGGCCGGCTCACCAGGCGCATCGACGGCCTGGAGCGTTTCCAGCAGTGCATCGCCGAGCCCATGCTGCTCGACGGCCAGGAAGTGGTGGTCAGTTGCAGCATTGGCTTCTGTTGCTTTCCCGATGATGGACGCGACCTCGATACCCTGTTGCGCAACGCCGATACCGCCATGTACCAGGCCAAGCATCAGGGGCGCAACCGCATCTGTGCGTTCATGCCGCAGATGAACGAGCAGATGCAACGGCGTCTGATGCTAGAGCGCGATATCCGCTATGCCCTGCAACACGATGAGTACAGGGTGGTATATCAACCGCAACTGGACCTGCACAGCGGTCGCCTGTGCGGCTTCGAGGCCCTGGTGCGCTGGAACCACCAGGGCAAGCAGGTGATGCCCGACGAGTTCATCCCGCTGGCCGAGGAAACCGGCCAGATCGTTGCTATCGATCTCTACGTGTTCGATGCCGTTTGCCGGCAAATGCGTATATGGGAGAGCAGTCTGCTGGGGGTGAGCGTCGCGGTGAACTTCTCGGCTGTCAGTTTCATGGCCGCCGATTTCGTCTCGCGCATTCAACAGATCCTCAGCCAGCACGGGGTGGCGCCGTTCCGCTTCAAGCTGGAGGTGACCGAGACCATGCTGATGACCAATGCCGAGGAAGTGCTGGCCAAGATGCGCGAGTTGATCGGTCTGGGCATCCGCTTCTCGATCGACGATTTCGGTACCGGCTACTCCTCTCTGGGCTATTTGAAGCGCTTTCCTTTTAGCGAGTTGAAGATAGACCGCAGCTTCGTCACCGATGTGCACCTGGACCCGGACAGTGCCTCACTGGTGCGCTCGATGATCTCGATCGGCCACAACATGGGTATCAAGGTGATTGCCGAAGGGGTGGAAAACGCCGAGCAGCTCGGTTTTCTGCGGGCTGCGGGCTGCGACGAGTTGCAGGGCTACTATTACTCTCCGCCGCTGCCGCCCCAGGCATGCCTGCAGTTCCTCGACAAGGGGGCCGAGTTGGAGCTGCCGGCGATCATGGTCGGTGAGCAGGAGCAATACCTGTTGCTGGTCGATGATGAGCAGAGCAACCTCAATACGCTGCAACGCGAGCTGCGCCTGGAGAAATACCGCACCCTGACCGCCAGCAACAGCGCCGAGGCATTGACCCTGCTGGCGACTCATCCGGTGAGCGTGGTGCTGAGCCAGCCGCGCCTGGCCGATATGGACGGAGTGGAGTTCCTGCGCCGGGTCAGGAGCATCTACCCGGAGATCATTCGCATGGTGTTGAGCGACTCCGGCGAGATTGGCCTCATTCTCAAGGCCGTCAACGAGGGGGTGATCTACCGATTCATCAGCGCCCCTTGGGATGCCGATGACTTGCGCAGCCAATTGCGCGACGGGTTTGCCCAGCGTCATCTGCTACAGGAAAACCGCCGCTTGCGCCAGCAACTGCTGGACCAGCAAGGCTAGCGGCCAACCGGACACCAGACGGCAAGGGATGGGGCAGGCTGAGGGTGCAGTATTAACCGGGACGAGGGTGCTATCGACGCGACTGGCAATACGCCACCGATCAGGCTCTTCAGAACCTTCTGCTGCAGCCGGAGTAAATAGGGGCGACGCTGCAATATTCGGATTGGCCGGCTCGATAGAGGAAAGCGATATAAGCCAGCGGTTGCTGCGACGATAGCCGCGCCGGACTATTAACCCGGATAGGCCGCGTAGATTCCTGGCGCCTCTCGCGCCGCGCGCGGACAAGGTGTAGTGCGATGATTCCACACGCTCCTCTGCACGTTCCCATTCGCGACCGGGTGGCCGCGGGCGAAGGCCTGGCGCAGCTACTGCAGGCGTATCGACAACGCCCCGACGTGATTGTGCTGGCCCTGCCACGCGGTGGGGTGCCTGTGGCGTACCAGATCGCCAGCGCCCTGGACGTGCGCCTGGACCTGATGTTGGTACGCAAGCTCGGGGTTCCCGGCCACGCGGAGCTGGCCATGGGCGCCATCGCCAGTGGCGGGGTACGGGTGATCAACCACGACGTGCTGCATTACGCACGCATCGACCAGGCCAGCATCGATGCGGTGGCCGCGCGGGAAACCGAGGAGCTGCAGCGCCGTGATCGCGCTTATCGCGGTGAACGGCCGGCGCCGGTGCTGCGCGACCAGCAGCTGATCCTGGTCGACGATGGCGTGGCCACCGGCGCGACCATGCAGGCGGCGATCCGCGCGGCACGCCAGCAGGGGCCGGCACGCATCGTGGTCGCCGTACCGGTGGCGGCACCTGACAGCGTGCAACTGCTGCGCAATCTGGCCGATGAAGTGATCTGCCCGTTGCTGCCCGAGATGCTGATGGCGATCGGTCGCTGGTACCTGGATTTCGAGCAGACCTCGGACCGCGAGGTGCTCGACCTGTTGCAGCGTGCCTGGCAGCGCCCCTGCGAATCAGTCAGCTGATGCCCGGAGTCCCGCCGATGCAAACGCCCGCCCAACGCTTATTGAACCTGACCCTGAGCGATGTGCAACTGGCTGCCGACTTGCTGCTGCCCGAAGCCGCGACGGGGTTGGTGGTGTTCGTGCATGGCAGTGGCAGCAGCCGGCTCAGCCCACGCAATCGGCAGGTGGCGCTGTACTTCAACGGGCGCGGGCTGGCCACCTTGCTGTTCGACCTGCTGACCGAGGTGGAACAGCGCCTGGACGAACTCAGCCATAAGCTGCGTTTCGACATTCCACTGCTGAGCAGGCGCCTGCTCGGGGTGATCGACTGGCTCGGCGCTGACAGCGAACTGAGGCACTTGCGCCTCGGCCTGTTCGGCGCCAGCACCGGCGCCGCCGCTGCATTGATTGCAGCGGCGCAGCGTACTCAGCGGGTGCAGGCGGTGGTCAGTCGCGGCGGTCGCAGCGATCTCGCCGGTGCTGCGCTGAGCGAGGTGCTGGCGCCAACGCTGCTGCTGGTCGGCGGCGAGGACTCGCTGGTGTTGCAACTGAATCGCCAGAGCAGCGAACAACTGCGCTGTACCCAGCGTTTGGCGGTGATCCCAGGCGCGAGCCACCTGTTTGCAGAGCCGGGAACCCTGGAGGAGGTAGCCCGTGAGGCGGGCGACTGGTTCGAGCGCTACCTGGGTACTTCGCGGTAACCGTCGCTGCCGGCACCGCGCATTCTGACGCAGCTGCACTGCCCAGGCTCTGCTCTCTGGCCTACTCAGTCGGCCAAACCAGGCTGAAGCCCTCGCCGCTGTCAGGCCGCAGGCTGCAATTAAAAGCGGCGCACTGGCGTAACAGGCTGGCGTGCAGCCATTGCCGGTCCGCTCCTGCGGCCTGCTGGATGCTCAAGCGCCGCTGCCGAGTGGGCAGCATGTCCAGGGCCAGCAGACGGCCGTCGCTGGCCAGCTCGGCGAAATACAACAGGCCCAGGTCGGCGCGATAGCTCGCGTGGCTGTCGATGCCCTCGTAATCGTCGAGCAGATCGCCGCAGCCATAGAGAATCAGGCGCTGGCGGTACACCTCGAGCGCCTTGATGTGGTGCGAGGAATGGCCGAACAGCACATCCACCCCTGCCTGGTCGATCAAGTCGTGGGCGAAGCGCACCTGCTCCGGCGCGATGGCGAAACCCCAGTTGCCGCCCCAGTGCAGGGATACGACTATCAAATCGCCAGGACGTTTCGCCGCTGCGATGCGCGTCGCCACCCGCTCCAGGCTGTGCGCCGAGAGGTCGTCCAGACGCGCGACGCCCGGCTGGCGTGCGCCGGCCGCCCAGTCAGGCGGCACCCCACAATCCGGGGTGGCCCAGGCGAACAGCAGCAGGCGTCGGCCATTGGCCAGGGGCAGCACCGCCGGGGCTTCGGCAGCAGTCAGGCTTAGCCCGGCGCCGGCATGTTGCACTCCCAGGTTGTCCAGGCTGTACAGGGTGTCGAGCAATCCCTGTTCGCCCCAGTCCAGTACATGGTTGTTGGCCAGCACGCAGCAGTCGATGCCGGCTGTTTCGAGCAGCGGCAGGTTGGCCGGGTTCATCCGGTAGTTGATGCCCTTCGGCTGCGGCTGGCCGCGGCGGGTCACGGCGGTTTCCAGGTTGACCAGACGCAGCGCTACGTGGCGGCGCCTCAGTGCCTGCAGCGCCACACCCCAGATATAGGAAAAATCCACTGGGCGCGAGATCGGCCCATTGCGCCGTTCGGCCAGGCGCACGTAGTCGCCGGCATCCTGCACGCACACTTCATAGAGGCGCGGATCGCCGGGAAACGGCAGGATCTGATCGACCCCGCGGGCCGTCATCAGATCGCCGCCGAGAAACACCGTGTAGCGGGTGCTGCGCATGCTGGCCTCGTGCTCGCGCCGCTTGCTACTAGAGCCGGACGCTGGTCATGGCCGGCTCTGGCTGGCCGGCAAGCCGTATTCCTCGGCTAACAGCGCCGCCACCATGGCTGTGCTATCGAGGATATCCAGACGTCGTGCCGCCAGGCTGGGATCGAGTCGGAACGGCGGCACGCTGTCGCAGATCGCCAGGCGCTCGAACAGCGGGCTGTCGAGCAGTTCGCTGCCGCCGGTGAACAGACCATGCGCCGCGGCGGCGAAGATTCGCCTGGCGCCGGCGGCCTGGCAGGCGTGCCCGGCGCGCAGCAGGGTGGCGCCGGTGCTGATCATGTCGTCGAAGAGGATCGCGGTCTTACCCTGCACCTCGCCGATCAATCGCGTGCCACTGAGCACTGCGTTGTTGCGGTACTTTTCCACTATGGCGCCACTCACGGGCCGCCCCAAACGGCGTTCGAGGGCTTGACGAAACTGCTCGGCGCGCTTGATCCCGCCGCTGTCGGGAGAGACCGCCACCACTTCGGCGGCGCCGACCAAATCGGCGAAATGCTCGGCGAACAG
>JBFKAF010000213.1:0-5987 GCA_041621735.1 Pseudomonas sp. | reverse complement strand
GCTGCTGAGCTGCTCACGGTGCCAGCCGGCATACAGGCGACCCGCCAACCACAAGGAGCCATAGGCCGGCACCAACATCCAGTAGGCCGGCGACAGGCACCAGTCACTCACCCCGGACCACTGCATCGCGCCGAAATCCAACAAGGAAGCCTCGACGAACAACGCCGGGAACAGCCAACGCGGGGTAAGCAACACACCCGCGAGGAAGAACACCGCCCAGGACGCGCTCGGCAAATTGAGCGAGCCGAAGTGCTGGCCACGGGTCATGGCCAGCAGCGCCGCCAGGGCGATAGCGACCAGCAGTTGGTTACGCGATGAGAGTTGCAACATGGAGTTCTCCTTGATTGAGCGCAGGCAGGCGTTCGGCCCTGCCTGCGCAGTTTTTTACAACGCCTGATAGCGCACCGTGAAATACAGCGCCTGCCCCGGCTGGTTGTAGCCCTGAGCAGTCTCGTAGTCGGCGTCGAGCAGGTTGGCGATGCGGGTTTGCAGGCGCCATTCGGGGTCGATGCGGTATTCGCCGCGCAAATCCAGGGTGGCGAAACCGGACAGTTCTTTTTGGTTGGCCAGGTCGTCGAAACGCTGGCCTTCGGCATGCAGGCTGGCGCCGACACTGAAGTCGCCGAGGCGACGATCCAGTTCCAGGTTGAACAGCTGCTTGGCACGCCGCGCCAGTTCGTTGCCGTCGTTCGGTCCCGAAGAGCGGTTCTCCGGCTCCATCAGCGTGTAGTTGGCGTTCCAGTCCCAGCCGAGCCACTGACTGCCGAGCACCAGCTCGACCCCACGGATGCGCGCTGCGTCGACGTTGGCCGGGGCTCTGATGCTGGAGTCATAGGCAATCAGGTCGTCGATCACGGTGCGGAAGGCGTTGAGCGACCAGTGCCCCCAGGCATGCTGACCGGCCAAGCCGACCTCCAGGCTGCGCGAGGTTTCCGCCTCCAGTTCGGGGTTACCGTAGCCGGGGTAGTACAGCTCGTTGAAAGTCGGTGCCTTGAACGCCGTGCCGTAGCTGATGGTCGCGCGCAGCTCATCGCTGAGGGCATAGCCGTAGGCGAGGTTGCCGGTGTCGTGCTGGCCGAACTGCTGGTTATCGTCATGGCGCAGCGACAGTTGCCAGTCGTGCCGGCCGACCTCGCCGAGGTACTGGGCAAAGGTCCCGGTATTGTCCCGCGAGTCTTCTGCATAGTTGGTGGAGCCGTTGACCTCGTCATGCTGGTAGTCGACGCCCAGGCTCAGGGTATGCCCCGGCGCCAGGCTCAGATCGTTCTGCCAGCTGGCACTGTCGCGACGGCTGTCGAAGCGCGAATAGAAGGTGCCATCGAGGAAGGCATCGGACTTGTCCTCACTGCGCCCGACTTGCAGGGTCACCAGCCAGGGCTCCAGCGGCGCGAAACGCGCACGGGTGCCGAACACCCTGTTCTCGCCATCGGAGTTGGCGTGGAAACCGCTGGTACGCCTGCGGTTGACCTGGTCGTAGTCGCTGTGGGACTTGGCCTGCAGCAGATTGGCGTCCAGCTCCAGGCCATTGTCGAAACGGTAGCCGGCACTGAGCGCGGCGGACAGGTTGCGGTAACCGTCGGCATCGTCTTCATAACCGCTGCTGCCCAGCGACTTGACGTTGATGCCATCGCTGTCGGCGCCGCTGAAGCCCAGGCTGTACCAGCCCTTGCCGTCGCCGCCGGCAATCCCGGCGCTGCCGTTGTAGCTGTCATGGGTGCCGTAACCGGCGGAGAAGAACGGCTTGGCGCCGGTGCCTGCGCCCTTGCGGGTAAAAATCTGGATCACCCCGCCGATGGCTTCCGAGCCATACAGGCTGGAACGCGGGCCACGCACTACCTCGATGCGTTCGATCAGCTCCAGCGGCAGATCCTGTAACGCCGCGCCACCGCTGCTGACCGAGCCGATCTTGATGCCGTCGATCAGCACCAGCACGTGGTCGGATTCGCTGCCGCGCATGAACAGCGAGGTGTTCTTGCCCGGCCCGCCGTTGTTGGTAAAGGATACGCCCGGCACTTTTCTCAGCAGCTCGGGCACCGAGCTGGCCTGGCTCTGCTCGATCTGTGCGCGGTCGAATACCGTTACCGCCGCCAGGCTCTGCTGAGCGGTTTGTGCGGTACGGGTGGCGGTCACCAACTGATCGTTCAGCCGAGTGGGATCGGCTGCATAAGCCTGGGAAATACTGCAAACACCACACAGCAGGGTCGCTGCCGGCGTCAAAAGGGACTTGCTCATCTTGTCTGTATGCTCCGTCGCTCTCACCCGGGCGACTAAGGCTGGGAAAGGCATACGGAGAACAAGGGACGCATGGAAGCGCAGCAACGGCGCAGCCATACGCCAGACAGCGCCCTCCGCGATGCCATGGACTGCGACAGGCCGGTCTCCGGGCTTACGAGCTGCGCTCTGATGATCAGAACGCCACCCAACGCACCTTCCCATGCTCATGCACAGTGGCTTTTAGCGTTTGGTGTGACTCGTCTACCGTTGCGGGGGCAGCGTCGGAATTGCGGGTGAAAACACCACACGCACCGACTTCCCTGTTTCACCCCTCTGGCGCTAGGACCTGTTCACGAGCGTGCGAGCTAGAGCGCAGCAGATCGTGGACAGGCGCCAAGGCCGGGGGCACCTGAAGCAAGCCGCGCAGGGTAGAGACACGCAGGCCGGGCGTCAATCGATAGGCGCACTCCGGGGGCAAAGCGGGTCTAATCTGTCAGTTCGGGCAAACCACCGGAGCTAGCGCAATGCAATACCGAGGCAGCTGCCACTGTGGCCGAGTGGCCTTCGAAGTCGAAGGTGAAATCGACAGCGCGCTGTCGTGCAACTGCTCGATCTGCCAGCGCAAGGGTTCGTTGCTGTGGTTCGTGCCGCGCGAGCAACTCAAGCTGCTGACGCCTGAAAACAACGCCGCCACCTACCAGTTCAACAAACACCTGATTCAGCACCGTTTCTGCCCCAGCTGCGGCATTCACCCCTATGGCGAGGGAAGCGACCCCAAGGGCCAGCGCATGGCGGCGATCAATATCCGCTGCCTGGAGGACCTCGATCTGGCCAGCATCCCCGTCACTCACTTCGACGGGCGGGCGCTTTGACCCAGCCAAGCCCCGACCTCATGGCCTGGGCATAAAGCCCGGCGGCTTGCTCGCCAGCCAGGCGACGAAGCTGCGCAGCCGTTCATCGGCCAGCAGGGCCTCGCGGTGGTTGTAGCTCAGGGCCAGCTCCTTCTCGCTGAACAGCCGGTGGATCTGGTTGTGACAGGCGCGGCAGACCCACAGGGTGGCCGTGATCCGCTCGCTCTTGGCATAGCGCTTTTGCACGTAGGCTTTATCGTGCAGGGCCTTGGGAATCAGGTGATGACGAGTCAGCGCCACGTTGCGGGCGCAGAGTTCGCAGGCATCGGGCTGGGGCGGCAGGCGGATAGGTTCGGGCATGGCGGCAAGACAGTGACTAGGCTCGGGTAGCCCGGATGCAATCCGGGGAATGGCTTAACCGATGATACCCCTCGCGGATTGCATCCGGGCTACGCAAGCAGGTGTTTCAGCGCTTGCGGCACAGCGTCAGGCCATCGCCCAGGGGCAGCAGCGACAGGTCGATGCGCGCATCGTCACGCAGCGCGCGGTTGAGCGTCTGGATCGCGCGGGTGTCGGCGCTGTCCGGGTTTTGCTCCAGCACGCGACCACTCCAGAGGGTGTTGTCGAACAGGATCAGACCGCCCTGGCGCACCAACCTGAGTGCTCGCTCGAAGTAGGCCGGGTAATTGGCCTTGTCGGCGTCGATAAAGATCAGGTCGAAACGTCCGCCCTGCCCCTCGGCCTCCAGCGCGGCGAGGGTGTCCAGGGCCGGCGCCAGGCGCTGCTCGATGCGTTCGGCCAGGCCCGCCTCGCGCCAGTAACGCTCGGCCGTGGCGTTGTAGTCGCCGGGAATGTCGCAGCAGAGCAACCGGCCGTCTGCCGGCATGGCCGAGGCCATGCAGATCGCGCTGTAGCCGGTGAAGGTGCCGACTTCGACGATCCGTCTGGCGCCGCTCAGCTGCACCAGCAGCGCCATGAATTGCCCCTGCTCCGGGGCGATCTGCCAGCGGGCATTGCTCAGTTGCGCGGTCTCATCGCGCAGACGCCTGAGCAGCGCTGTTTCCCGCAAGGACACATCGAGCAGGTAGTGGTACAGCGCGTCATCGAGGTTGAGAGTGCGATTGGTCATATCGGCTCCGCGTACAAGCAGTTAACCGGGCAGCACCCGTCTGGCCTAGCTGGCTGATCTAGAGCGAAGCGCAACCCCGCAACCCATCGCCCGACGAGGTTGAGGATTACGGGTTACGCGCCAGCTCGCCACTGAATACCCGCTTGGCATCCAGGTAGGTGCGTTGCCAATAATTATTGCTCAAGCTGTCCAGGCGCACGGTGCCGCCGCTGGACGGTGCATGCACGAAGCGTCCGTTGCCGACATAGATGCCGGCGTGACTGACCGTGCGCCCGCCGCTGGTGGCGAAGAACAGCAGGTCGCCGCTCTGCAGCGCATTGCGGCCAACCGTCGGTGCACGCAAGGCAATCAGCTCGCGGGTCGAACGCGGCAGGCTGATGCCGGCGGCGTCGCGGTAGACGTAGCCAATCAGACCACTGCAATCGAAACCACCGGCCGGGGTATTGCCGCCGTAGCGGTAGGGCGTGCCGACCAGGCCGAGGGCGCGAAACAGCACATCCTCGGCATTGCCGTGGACGTTAGTCGCGGAAAACGGGATGGACGTTGACGGAGTCGGTGCGCGGCCGGCGCAAGCAGTCAGCAGCGCGGCGAGGAGCAGCAGGACGAGGCGGGTCGTAACGGGCATGAGCGAGGCGATCCTGTGCCTGGATGCGCCCTACTCTGCCGTCTCAAGGTAGCCGACGCAACCCTGGGGCTGCATCAGAGGCTCAGGGGTGACGCTCGAGTGAGTCGCTCGGAGCCAGGGCCAAGGCGCGCTTGGCCTCGATAAAGGTACGGCTCCAGTAGCGGTCATCCAGGCTGTCGACCCGCACACCGCTGCTACGGCTGGCGGAATGGATGAACTGATCGTCGCCCAGGTAGATGCCGGCATGGCTGACCCGGCCGCGGCCGTTGGTGGCGAAGAACAGCAGATCGCCCGGCTCCAGCTCTTCGCGCTCGACCAGCGGCGCATCGATCTTGATCATTTCACGGGTGGAGCGCGGCAACAGCAGGTCGGCCTCTTCTTTGAACAGATACCCGATAAAGCCGCTGCAATCGAAACCCGAGCTCACAGTGCTGCCGCCGTAACGGTAACGGGTGCCAACCAGCGACAGACCGTGGCTCAGGATGCTGTCGGCCAGCTGCGGCAGTTCATAGGATTTGTCATCGGTGATATCGGCAATTTCTTTTGCCGTCAGCTCGGCATGAGGTGAACCGACTGCAGCGCGCGGGGTATGCGCAGAAGCGCCCATTTGCGGTTGCGGTGTATAGCCCGCACAAGCGGCGAGGACCAGAGTGAGTGCGAGAGGCACGAGGGGTGCGAAGCGCTTAAGCATGGGCACAGCCGTGTCGAAGTTCTAATAAGGCCGCGACTATGCCTTTTGGCCGCCTTATTTGCAATTTCTATCGCCTTAAATGTGACCCAGTAGTTCCGGCAACACATCTAAGGCCCGGCCTTGCAGGTGAAGGCTCACCGCATCGCTCAGGTCGGTCCGGGTGGGGTTGATCTCGACCGTCAGGCCGCCTGACTGCCGTGTACGCAGGATCGGCTCGACGATATAGGGGAAGCTGGCCGTAGTGCCAACGCTCAGAACCACCTCGAAGCCCTTGGCCAGTTCGGCGTATAGGCTGTCGATGGCTGGCTCTGGGAGCATTTCCTCGAACAGCACCACCGGCGGGCGCAGGATACCGCCGCACTGCTGGCACCTCGGTGGCAGCGGCCGGGTCAGGTGCTCGGCCAGTTGCGGGTCCTCGGCGCCGCAGGACTGGCAGTACAGTGGCGCCAACTCGCCGTGAATCTCGATCAAACGCTC
>JBFKAF010000212.1:0-5996 GCA_041621735.1 Pseudomonas sp. | reverse complement strand
TGGATGCTCAAGGGGTTCAAGCTGCTGGCCAAAATGAAATTCCTGCGTAACACCTGGCTGGACCCGTTCGGCTATACCCACGAACGCAAAGTCGAACGCGAGTGGTTAGACAGCTACGAACAGATCCTCGACCAACTGCTAATGGACCTCAGCCCGCAAAAGCTCGAGACCGCAGTGAAGCTGGCCAGCCTGCCAGATGCCGTACGCGGGTATGGCCCGGTCAAGGAGCGCTACCTGGCACACGCCGAGCAGCAGAAGAGCCAGCTCCTCGAACAATGGCGCAATGGCGATCAGTTCCACGATGCCGGCCTTGCCGACAAACCGGTACGCATCCACGCAGCCCTGCTTTGATTGGTCGCGGGACCTTCTCGAAGGTCCCGCGCAGATCAGCGCGTTGCAACAAAATGCCTGAGTACTTAACCGCAGGTGATGCACCTGTGGTTAAAAGCGGTGAATGCGCATGAACGTTAACGTAAAGGTCGTACACAAATAAGCATGCCTGGGATCTACAGCAATTCTGAGCTCGCCCGTGAGATGAACATGACCATGCGCGGCGTCATGAACCTGATCGCAGGCATCAGCCTCGAGGAGCTTCAAGCAGCGACCGGCTGCCGAGTACTCATCTCATGATGATAGAGCGAGCTCGCAACTGTCATCCCCAGCCCAACTGGCGCGATTTATCTGCTGACTAGCAGAACGTGGCGCACACACTGTGAGCGGAATTGCGCCACGCCTTTTATCTGGAGCAAATCATGCAAGACGTAGTCATCGTAGCTGCAACCCGAACCGCCATAGGCGCCTTCCAAGGCGGCTTGGCTAATATCAGCGCCGTCGAGCTGGGCAGCATCGTCATTCGCGCCCTCCTCCAGCAAACCGGCCTGGACCCGGCTAACGTCGATGAGGTTATCCTCGGCCAGGTTCTAACCGCTGGATGTGGGCAGAACCCGGCACGGCAATCGGCGATCAATGCCGGATTACCGCACAGCGTGCCCGCCCTGACTATCAACAAACTCTGCGGTTCGGGCCTGAAGACCGTGAGCATGGCTGCCCAGGCGATCCGCTGTGGCGACGCTGACGTGATCATCGCCGGCGGCATGGAAAACATGAGCCTGGCGCCCTATGTCCTGGCCAAAGCCCGTACCGGCCTGCGCATGGGCCACGCTCAATTGGCCGACTCACTGCTGCAGGACGGCCTGATCGATGCCTTCAACGGCTACCACATGGGCATAACCGCGGAAAACCTGGTCGACTGCTACAACCTGACCCGCGAAGAGCAGGACAACTACGCCGCCCGCTCCCAACGCCTGGCCTGCGCAGCCATCGAAGCCGGCCGCTTCTGCGATGAGATCACCCCGGTGGCGATCCCACAGCGCAAAGGCGAGCCACTGCTGTTTGCCACAGACGAGCAGCCTCGCACGCAGACATCTGCTGAGTCGCTGGCCACGCTCAAACCCGCCTTCAAGAAAGACGGCAGCGTCACAGCCGGCAACGCTTCGACCATCAATGATGGCGCCGCCGCGGTGTTGTTGATGAGTGCCGCCAAGGCCAAGGCACTCGGCCTGCCCGTGCTGGCCACCATCCAGAGCTACGCCAGTGCCGGGGTAGATCCGCAGATCATGGGCATCGGTCCGGTACCGGCGAGCAATAAGTGCCTGGAGAAAGCCGGCTGGAATCTGGCCGAGCTCGATCTGATCGAAGCCAACGAAGCCTTCGCCGCCCAGGCCCTCTCCGTCGGCAAGGAGCTTGACTGGGATATCGACAAGGTCAACGTCAACGGCGGCGCCATCGCCCTTGGCCATCCCATTGGCGCATCGGGCTGCCGGGTACTGGTTAGCCTGCTCCACGAAATGATTCGCCGTGATGCCAAAAAAGGCCTTGCCACTCTGTGCATTGGCGGCGGTCAGGGTGTAGCGCTGGCACTTTCCAGGCAGTAAACCTGAACGGCCCGGCCCGCCAGCTGCAAAGGACCTGCGCGCAGTCTTCAGCTGGCTTGGCCCGTACCCACAGACTAGGTGATGGTGATCTTCATGGCGCCCAGCAATATGCCAATGAACAAGGCAACTCCTGACGCAATCCTTGCTGCACCGCACTTACAGGTGCGGAACATCGCGCTAACGCTGTTCGCCGAACAAGGCTATCAGAGTGTCAGCCTGAGAAAACTGGCAAGCGCATTGGGTATCCAGGCAGGCTCCCTCTACAACCACATCGCAAGTAAACAAGACTTACTGTTCGAATTAATAGATGAGCACGAGAGCGATTTACTTGATGCGCTTGAGATGAGTGTACTGAGCAACACGAAGCCATTCGAGCAACTGCTTGTATATATTCGAACTCACATCGATTTCAACGTTGGGCATATGCACCGCCGTTCAATCGCGCAGCTCGAATTTAGAAATCTAAGCCCCAGCCAGCAAAGGCTGATCCTTGCAACGCGCAAGACGCAAGCAAATATCCTGGCGAACATAGTTCAACAGGGCATTCAACAGCACGCATTCAAGCCTATACGTTTTAACGCGACGGAAACTTTGTTGCTTGCCATGCTCAACGAAGCCGCACTTATGATTAGCGCAGACAGCAACACCGCGCCTGACGACACTATAAGCTCACTTCAAAGAATCATAACAGCCTTATTACGCGCCGATTCAGTGAAAGTCCAATAACCCTAATCACTCAAGACTGGCGCCGTACAACCTTATCAGTCCAAGCATCAACGAACCAAAGGTTAGCTGCACAATGACACATCAAGACACCGTCCTTGCGCTAATACTCGCAGCGCAAATCCATGGCACACAGAAGGCAGTCAAGACTACGGCTAAACGCTGTGCAAAACTGTTACCCAAAACCCAGCGCACACTGATGCTCAGCGTGGCAACAAGCCCCCGCCCACTGGCCATGATTGCCGCCCTACGAGTTGGTCTCGGTTAGCCCAACAAGCGCCCCCATGAACCGGGAAGCTAACCGCACTGACATTGCATCTGGAAGAGCCAAGGATTAGTACAAAAAACATTCGTCGAACTGGCCCACGCCACCATCAAAATCTCGACGAATGGTAGAAATCGCTATTGACCCTTGAGGAAAGGCGACGTATAAAACCACAGTAAATTATTAGCCATCGCACCAATAATAAAAAGCGAGCTACCTAATGAAGATAATAATAAATACCACTTTCTGTCTTTCCATGTTGCTCTCCGGCTGCGCGGAACTTAATGAAACGAATTTAGGCATGTACAAAACTGCCGAGCGCTGCCAAGAACAGTCGAGCAAGTGCACTCATAGCGCAACCGCGTCATGGAGCAATATCTTTTGACGCCTATAATCAGCCGCGCCTTTAAACATATAAAACCCCCACTGACTTCACCATAACCACGAACAGCCAATAAGCCGAAGCACGACCTCAAATAAAGACACACACAGAGAGTACCCGGACTGCGTGAAACACTCCGGGCCGATTGAAAACTCTCGCACAAGCCGCAGATGATGTATTAGTAGGGCGAAGCCCGCATTGCGATGCCACAGAGACCAGCAACGCAGACGCCCCCGGCCAATCTACCTGAGCGGTAGGACCTGACCCACGCAGATATAGATCAGGTAAAAGGCAACGTCTGCCCCGCCATACATATAAGTTGACCGTCGCCCCGCGCGTCAGCGCCAGCCTTACTTAATCCTCTTGCCAGTCCAGGTCACAGCAGAATACGTAGAGGGTGCCGCCTATCTTCACGGTCTGCGACAGGGTGATGCACATACGCGAATCCGCGATCGACAGATAGGGTCGACTGATCTGAATGACCCCCTGTTGTTTCAATGCACGGTAGTGGTAGTGCTTGTGCGACCAGTTGGCATTGTCGCCACACAACAGGGGGGCAAAGCGTGCGCTCATCTGCTGCTGGTAGTGCGGCGCGTAGACATTGCGCGACACCTGATAACCGGCTTCATTGAGCAGATAACAGCGTACCGTGCGTGGATCGGTGAAGAGCATGAGGCTGCTCTGCTCGAACTGCTGGTGGATGGCAAAGGCCGCCACGGCCTGCTGGAACAGCTCTTCTATGGCGCGCGAATAGTGCTGCAAGTCCGCATGGCGTTTGACGCTTTGCCACTGCTGCCCGCGCAGCAGGCTGGCGAAGATGTCGGTATAGCCCTGAGCGTTGTCGATGCCCGCCTGCGGCTTGGCAAAATAGAAGCCCTGGACCATATCGGCGTTGGCCGCGATGGCCACCAAGGCCTCGTGTTCGGTCTCCACGCCTTCCACTACCACCAGACTGCCGGCCTCGTGCAGCAGGCTGACTATACCGCTGAGAATCCGCTCCACGCGGCGGGACCGGCCGGCATCCTGGATCAGGCGGCGGTCGATCTTCACGATGTCGGGCTCCAGATCCCAGATTCGGTCGAAATTGGAGTGCCCTGCGCCGAAGTCGTCGATGGCAATCAGACAGCCCAGCTCCCGGAAATAGCGGATGAAGCGCTTCAACTGGGCCTGATCACTGACTGCGCTTTCAATTATTTCTATCACCAGTCGATGCGCTGGAATACCGGCCGCCTGGAGCAAATTCCTGGTAAAGCCGATGTCCGGTCGCTCGCTGACCAGGTATTGCGAGTTGAGATTGAGGAACAGCCAGGTTTGCGCAGGCGCCTGACGGGAAAAGTTATGCACATGCAGGGTCCGGCAACTACGGTCCAGTTCCAGGCATTCCTGGCCATTAGTCGGCATGGCCAGCAACGTCGCCGGCGACACAGCAGGACCGCCATCCTGCTGCGCCCGAATCAGCCCCTCGTAGCCCACCGCGCGGCCATGGGCAATGCTGAAGATGGGCTGAAAGTGACTGGTCAGTGACAGACCGCGATAGCGGGTGCGCAACACGGGGTCAGCCTGCGGGTCTTGCAGTGGCAGGTAGGCAGGCGCCCTGTAGTCGGCTCGCAGGGGCTGGGCGGTCTCTAGCATCTGGCGCTCCCTGAGTGCTGGGGTTGCAGCTGGCTCAACGCGGTATCGACCAGGGCCAGCAGTTCGTCGATGGCCTGGGTGGCGCGCTGAAAATACGTCTTGGCGGCGATAATGGTTGGCTCCTGGCCGAGCAGTTCCTGCTCTATGCAGCACAGGAAGTCCGCCACCACCCGCTCGCGCTGCGGCAGGCGGAACGCGTCGCTCTGCGGATACTCGGCCGCATGCCGCTGGAGGGTGGCGAAGGCCGTGCCGGCCAGCAGTTGAATCTTCTGGTAGAGAAAGCGCATCCGCACGCGCTGTTCGGCACTGCTGTGCCCGGCCGCCGCGATGCCGGTGCCCAAGGCGCGGGCCTGGCCCGCCCACTCAGCCGCCTGCACCACGTCCCGCCAGATGCAGGGCAGGTAGCCCAGCTCCGCTCGGCCGTCGGCCAGATCGACCTCGCTGGCCACATCCTCCATCAGAAAGATGCTGTTGCGAATAATCAGGTGATGCTGCACCAGGTTGTTCGCCGGGTCGCTGATACGCCCCTCGCGCAGGCGCGACCAGTGATCGATCACGCCATTCCAGGCATCCCGGTGAGTGCTGTCGAGTTCCTGCGCGGTCCGGATGTGCTGGTCCAAGCCTTGCCGCGCGGCAGCAAGATCCTGGCTCAGGCTGGCGTCGCCGCAGAGCACGCCGTTGCTCAGGCCGCGATGGCGCTGGAGCCCGGCTATCAGGGCGCGCAACAAGGCCAGTTGGCGAATGTTCATCAGGATATGCCGCCGCCGTTGTCGCAGCAGGCGGCGATGCAGGCCGTAGAACAGCAGGGTCAGCCCGGCCAGGGCGGCAGTACCGGCGAGCAGGGGCAGTGAAAGTACGTGCAATCCAGGCATGGCGATTACCCCGTCAGATGGGCCAGATGATGAGCGATGGTGCGGGCCTGGTCGGCCGCCCGCAGGTTGTCGGCATTGCCCTGGCGGTCGCGGTCGGCCAGCTGGGCAATCTCCGCAACGGCCTTGCCCTGTTGTTCCGTACTGACGGCCACCTGGTCCACCTGCTCGGTCAATTGCCGGGTGCACTG
>JBFKAF010000211.1:0-6001 GCA_041621735.1 Pseudomonas sp. | reverse complement strand
TCCGTGCCTTCGACGATGAAACGCAGATCGGCGAAGCGTTGGCGGATCTCATCGACTATTCGCTGGGCCTGGTCGGGTGGGCACTCGGGCAGTACCGCGAGGAATTCCTCACCGCCATAGCGGCCCAGGCTGTCGGCTCGGCGCAGGCGTTGGCGCAGCAGGTTGGCCAAGGCGCGGATAACGTTGTCGCCGGCAGGATGACCGAAGTTGTCGTTGACCTTCTTGAAGTGATCGATATCCAGCATCACCACGCTGGCCTGGTTGCCGCTGCGCAGCGCGCGCTCCAGTTCGGTGGCCACCTGTTCCTTGATGTCGGCGTGTTTCAGCAGCCCGGTCAGGCTGTCGCGCGACAGGGCATTGCTCAGCAGGCGGGCGCGCTGGGCGCGGGCGAAAACCGCGGCGACCAGGGCGTTGTCGGAAATCGGCTTGGTGACGAATTCGTCTCCGGCCTTGAGCAGTGCGCCCATCTGCCGGGTGATATCGGTTTCCGCCGACAGATAGATGATCGGCACGCGCAGCCATTCGTCGTTGAGGCGGATGATCTGCGCCAGTTCGGGGCCGGTACAGCCCGGCATGTTGACGTCGAGCAGCACCACCTCGGGATTGAAGGTGCGCATGTGCTTGAAAATGTCGGCCGGGTCATGCAGCACTTCCACCAGCATGTTGGCACCGCGCAGCACCAGGCTGTAACGGCTGGCCAGCTCGCGGTCGTCGTCGACTATCAGCACCCGGTAAGGTTCGCCGTATTGCTGGGCGAAGCAGCGTTCCAGGCGATTCTCCAACTGGGGAATATCCACCGGCTTGCTGAAAAAACCCATGGCGCCACCGCGCACGGCCTCGAGCTGGGTTTCGAAGTCGTCCTGGGTGGTGATCACCAGCAGCGGCAAGGGTTCGTCCAGGCGCTGCTGCAGGGCTGCAGCGTATTGCAGCCCGGTTTGCGCCTCGTCGGGCAGGTTGACGTCAATCACCAGGGCATCCGGCAAGCGTTGTTGCAACGCCGCGTCGAAGGCGGCGATGCAGGTGAAGTGCTCGGCCTGATAGCCGAAGTTGCTCAGGGTCAGGCGCATGTTCTCGCCGATATCCGGCTGATCTTCGAGGATGTAGATGGAGTGGCTCGCCGGGTTCGATTTGGCGGTTTGCGGAGCGGCAGGCCGGCTTTGCTGCTCCGGCTCGGTCTGGAATTGCTGTTGGCTGAGCTGTTGTAAGCCGGCGATCAAATCCTGCAGGCCCTGGTGCTTTTGCTGCAGGGCTTCCAGCCAGCGGATGGCCTGCTGCTCGAGCTCGCGGGCACTTTGGCCGAGGCTGACGAAACCGAAGGTGCCGGCGGCGCCGGCGAGTTTGTGCAACTGATCGCGCAGGCTGAGCAGGTGCTGTTGCTGGCTATCCTGATCGTCGGTTTGCTGCAGCTGTAGCGCCTTGTCGGCCAGCTCGGGCAGCTCCTGGGCCAGGCGCTCGGCAAACTGCCCACTCAGCAGTTGCAGGTGACGTTGCAGGTCATTGCTGGGTTCAACCATGGACTTGGCTCCAGATTTTCCGCACCTGTTCGGCCAGCTGCATGGGGTCGAAAGGTTTGATGATCACGCCACGCGCTCCCAGGCTGCGGTAGTGCTCGATCTCCGCAGGCTGCACCTTGGCGGTCATAAAGGCTACCGGAATCTGCCCGATGTCGACCAGTGCGGCGATTTCCTTCAGCGTCTGCGGGCCATCCATGCCAGGCATCATCACATCCAGGAGGATGAAGTCCGGGGCGAAACCCTGAACCTGATCCAGTGCCTCCTGCCCGGACGAACAACTGAGTACCTTGAAGCCGCCAACCGCTTCCAGGGCAACCTTGGCCACGGCCTGGATCGACGGGTCGTCTTCCACATGTAGGATTCGCGTCAGTTCAAGCATGCCGATTCTCCTTGGCGGGTAGCAGGCGTCCGAGCAGTTGCAGGAAGTGTTGCGCATCGATGCGCGATTTGGCCAGGGCGGCTTCGACTTGGCCAAGCTGTGCGCTGGGCAACTCATGGGCAGACAGTACCACTACGGGCAAGCCGGGGTGGTGCCGATGCAACTCGTCGAGCAGTTCCAGGCCATTGCCGTCGGGTAGGCTGAGGTCGAGCAGCACCAGATCAAAGCTACCTTGGGCCAGCTGTTGGCGGGCCTGGGCCAGGCTGCTGGCCGAGACGAAGTCGGCGAGGGCGCGGCCTTGTTCGGCAATGACCTGGCGCAGGTCGGCATCGTCTTCGATGTGCAGCACCCGGGTTTTCTTGGGGAAGCCATGCAGCGCCTGGCTTAGGTTTTCCAGCAGGCGCTGTTGGTTAATCGGTTTATCCAGCCAGTCGACGGCCTGAAAGCCGCCATTCAGACTGAGGCGTCCCGCCTCGCTGGCGGCGGAGATCACCAGCACCGGCAAGCTGAGGGTGGCCGGGTCGTCGCGCAGCTCGCGGATCAGCTGCAGGCCGCTGCCGTCCGGCAAGCGCAGATCCAGGGTCAGGGCATCGAACTGCTGCTCGGCCAGCAGCGCGCGTGCTTCAGCCAGGCTGGCGGCGAGCATCACCCGGTACCCGGCGCGCTGCAGCAGCAGGCGCAGCAGGTGGGCAATATCCGGCTCGTCCTCGACCACCAGCAGGCAGGGACCGTTACTGTCCTCGGGAACTGTGGCGACGGCTGAGCGTTCCTGTACCGGCAGTTCGCACCAGAAGGTCGCGCCTTGGCCTTCCACCGAATCGAAACCAATCTGCCCGCTCATGCGCTCGATCAGTTCCTTGCTGATGGCCAGGCCGAGACCGGTGCCACCTTTTTGCCGGCTGTCGCTGGCATCGGCCTGGGAAAATTTCTGGAATATTCCGGCGTGGAACGAGGCGGGAATGCCCGGCCCCAGGTCACTGACGCTGATCCGTACCCGGTTGCCATGCAGCGCACTGTGCAGGCGCACCTGGGCACCTGGCGGGGAGAACTTGATGGCGTTGGAGAGGAAGTTGGCCAGTACCTGTTGCAGGCGCATGGCATCGACGTGCAAGTGGATCGGCGGGCATTCCTCCAGCGTCAGTTGCACGCCGTGTTGCTCGGCGTAGGCCAGGTTGCTCGCCTGACTGTCGTTGAGCAGGCTGGCCAGCTCATGGCTGTGCAGATCGAAGCTCATCTTGCCGGCGACCAGTTTGTCCATATCCAGCAGGTCGTTGATCAGGTGACTCAGGCGCAGGCTGTTGTGGTGGGCAATGCTGAGCATGTGTTGCATGTCGGCGGGCACCTCGCCCAAGGCGCCGCCATTGATCAGCCCCAGAGAGCCGGCAATCGAGGTCAGCGGGGTGCGCAGCTCGTGGCTGACGGTGGAGACGAACTCACGCTGCATGCGTTCGATACGTTTGCGCTCGGTGATGTCGTGCATGACCGCGACGGCGCCGAGTCGCTCGCCCCCTGAGGTAAATAGCGGCACGGCATTGGTGGTGATGAAGCGTGGTGCCTGACCCTTGGCAAGTATGCTGAGTTCCGCCTCGCGCACCGCCTCGCCCTGCAACGCCCGCAGCAGGGGAATGCGGGCAGTGGCCAGCGGGGTCAGGCCATCGGCTTCGAACAGGTCGTAATGCTCGCCCCATTGTTCGGGCTTGAGCTGGCTGATGTCGGCGCCGTGCCATTGCTGGGCGGTAGGGTTGAACAGGGTCAGTTGGCCCTGCGCGTCGCAGGCCACCACGCCTTCGGCGAGGGCTTCGAGCAGGCGCCGGTTCATCTCCTGCTGCTGCTCCAGTTCGGCCTGCTCGTGCTTGCGTTCGCTGATGTCGGTGATCACCCCATGCCAGATCACCGTGTCATCGGCCTGGCGTTGTGGTGTGGCCTTACCCTCGACCCAGATCAGCCCCTTGCGTGGATGACGCACGCGGTATTCCTGATGCCATTGGCTCAGCTCCCTGGCCGAGCGCAGGATGGCCTGGCTGACGCTGTCGCGGTCATCCTCGTGGATGGCCGCCAGCACTGCATCGGAATGCTCGCGGACTTCGCCACGAGCCAGCCCGTAGATGTCCTGTATGCCTTCGCTGGCATAGGGGAAGCGAATGCTGCCCTGCTTGGGGAGCAAGGCCTGAAAGACCATGCCCGGCAGCTGCGCGGAAATCTGCTTGAGGCGCTGCTGGGCCTGTTCGCGCTGACTGAGGTCCTGGGCGATGGTGAGGAAACCGAGCAGCGTGTCGTCCTCGTCGCAGATCGCCGAGACCGTCAGCAAGACGGGCAGGTGCACACCATCTTGTCGCACGTAGCTCCATTCGCGCGATGTGTTCTGTGCGTTGCGGGCTTTGGCCGCCAGCACCGAGAAGTCCGCAGCAATTGCCTGCGCCAACTTATGGCCGAGGGATTTGGCACGTCTCGCCAGTTGCTTGGGCTCGAGCAGGGTGGCGGCGAACGGCCGCTCGAGCAATAGCTCCTCGGTATAACCGAGCAGTTGCTCGGCGGCCGGGTTGACGCTGCTGATGGCACCGTCGGGCGTGGTGGCAATGATCGCGGTGCCGGCGCTGCTGAGGATGGCGCGCTGCAGCGCCGCTTGCTCGGCATGCCGGCGCATGCTCAGGCGCAACTCGCACAAGCGTACGACCTGACGCGCGAGGCGGGCCAGCCCGTCGCGCTGTGGCGCGCTGAGTTGGCGTGGGCGGCGGTCTATCACGCACAGGGTGCCGAGGTTGTGCCCGTTCGAGGTGGTCAGTGGCATGCCCGCGTAGAAGCGGATATGCGGCGCGTCGGTGACCAGGGGATTGCCGCAGAAACGCGGATCTTCCAGGGCGTTGGGCACCTCGAAGAGCTGGTTGGCGAGAATGGCGTGGGCGCAGAAGGCGAACTCCCGCGGCGTTTCGCAGGCATCCAGGCCCACCTTGCTCTTGAACCACTGGCGTTGCTCATCGACCAGGGAGATCAGGGCTATCGGCGTGTCGCAGAGCAGGGCGGCGAGTTGACTGAAGTCATCGAAGTCCTCCTCGGCGGGGCTGTCGAGCAGCCCGTAGCGCTCGAGCTCGGCCAGCCGTGCGGCCTCGTCGGCGGGGGCGGCTGCGCCGGAGGGGACTAGTAGCATGTTGATGGGCTCCCTGGGCGGCGCAGCGCTGGCGTGCGTTTACGCATGCGCCAGGCTCCAGATATCGCGCACCTGGGTGGCCAGTTGCATCGGGTCGAAGGGTTTGGTGATCACATCGCGGGCACCCAGGCTGCGGTAGTGTTCGACCTCCGCGGGTTGCACCTTGGCCGTCATGAAGGCCACCGGGATCTGTCCGATATCGACCAGTTCGCCGAGCGCCGCCAGGGTTTGCGGGCCGTCCATGCCCGGCATCATCACATCCAGCAGAATGAAGTCGGGGTCGAAGGCCTGCACTTTTTCCAGCGCTTCACTGCCCGAGCTGCAGGAGAGCACCTCAAAGCCGCCCACCGCCTCCAGGGCCACCTTGGCCACGGCCTGGATCGAAAGGTCGTCCTCTACATGCAGGATGCGTTTGAATTCTCTCATGGCACTACTCCAGAATCGGGGGGCAGGTGGGTTAGCACGTATCGCTCACTCTAAGGCCTCATGGTCCGCCGTGTGTGCTTTTGCGGTTTGGCTCGACGTGCCGATACGCTGGTCCAGGGTGTTCAAGAGCAGGGTCTCGTCGATCGGTTTTTCCAGCCAGGCAATGTCTTGATCATCGCCGTCGAACAACTTGCGGCCCTCGCCGCAGTAGGCGGAAATCACCAGAATGGGCAGCTCTTGGGTGGCGGGGTTCGCGCGTAGTTCGCGAATCAGCGACAGGCCGTGGCCGTCGCTCAGGCGCATGTCGAGGGTGATGGCGGCGTAATCGCCCTCAGTCAGCCGCTGCAGGGCCTGACTCTCGCTGACTGCGCTGTCGACCCGGTAGCCGGCGTGACCGAGCATCACCTCCAGCAGGTGGACGATACTCGGGTCGTCCTCCACTACCAGCACGCGTGGGCCGGTCGCCACACGTTGGATATGCGGCGGCAGGAGGTGTTCCTCGACCAGCGGCAGGTCGAACCAGAAGGTGGCGCCCTG
>JBFKAF010000210.1:0-6009 GCA_041621735.1 Pseudomonas sp. | reverse complement strand
CGCGAGAAAGACAAACTGCTGATCTTCACCGCCGGCCTGGTCGCCGAGCGCCGCCTCGCCCGCGGGGTCAAGCTCAACTACCCGGAGGCCATGGCCTATATCTCCGCGGCCCTGCTCGAGGGAGCGCGCGACGGCCAGACGGTGGCGGCCCTGATGCACTACGGCACGACCTTGCTGAGCCGCGAGCAGGTGATGGATGGCATCGCGGAGATGATCCCGGAGATCCAGGTCGAGGCCACTTTCCCCGACGGCACCAAGCTGGTCACCGTCCACCAACCGATAGCCTGAACATGACTATTCAAGACGCGACCCCAGCCGACCTGCCCGGCATCCTGGCGATCTACAACCAGGCGGTGCAGCACAGCACGGCGATCTGGAACGAGACCCTGGTGGACCTGGCCAACCGCCGCGCCTGGTTCGACGCGCGTACCCAGCAGGGTTACCCGATATTGGTGGCCCACGACGCCGACGGCGCAGTACTTGGCTACGCCTCGTTCGGCGACTGGCGCCCGTTCGAGGGTTTCAGGCACAGCGTCGAGCACTCGCTCTATGTGCGCAGCGACCGGCACGGCCAAGGCCTTGGCGCACAGTTGCTGACGGCGCTGATCGAACGCGCCAGGGCCTGCGACAAGCACGTGATGGTCGCCGCCATCGAGAGCGGCAACGCCGCATCGATCCGCCTGCACCAGCGTCTGGGCTTCATCACCTGCGGGCAGATGCCCCAGGTCGGCTGCAAGTTCGGCCACTGGCTCGACCTGAGCCTGATGCAATTGACCCTCAATCCCGGCGCGGAGCCGCCAATCGCCTGAACGGAGTGACATCCCATGAACACTGCCCAGCTGCGTCGCGTCACCGCCGAAAGCTTCGCCCATTACCGCCCCGGTTTAATCGCACTGTTGCTCGATGCCGTGGCCCAGGGCTGGTCGCTAGGCTTCAAGGCCGACCTGGATGCCGCGCAAGCGCGGAGCTATTTCGACGAGGTGCTCAGCGACGTTCAGCAGGGCAGCCTGCTGCTCTGGGTGGTGGTCAGGGACGAACAGGTGCAGGCCAGCGTGCAACTGGCGCTGTGCCAGAACGTCGACGGCCCCCATCGCGCGCGCGTGCAAACCCTGCTGGTGCAGCAACAGGCGCAACGCCACGGCCTCGGCCAGCAGCTGATGACCGCCCTGGAACAGGGCGCGCAGCAACACCAGCGCGCCCTGCTGTATCTCGATATCCAGGCCGGCGCCCCGGCGGAGGCCTTCTACCGCGCGCAGGGCTACAGCCGGGTGGGCGAGATCCCGGACTATAGCTGCGGCCCGAACGGCGATTACCACCCGACCGCCCTCTACTTCAAGAGCCTGCACGGAGCGCGCGCATGATTCCCGGCGAATACCAGATCCGGGACGGCGAGATCGAGCTCAACGCCGGCCGCCGCACCCTGACGTTGAGCGTGGCCAACAGCGGCGACCGACCGATCCAGATCGGCTCGCACTTCCACTTCTTCGAGACCAACGATGCCCTCAGCTTCGACCGTGCCGCCACGCGAGGTATGCGCCTGAACATCGCCGCCGGCACCGCCGTGCGCTTCGAGCCGGGGCAGTCGCGGGAAGTCGAACTGGTCGACCTCGCCGGTCAGCGCCGGGTGTTCGGCTTCGCCGGCCGCGTGATGGGCGAGCTGTAACGCCGATGGCTCCCATGCCCCGCGTGGGAACGAGCAAATTCGAGGAGTTCCGATGAAGATTTCCCGCCAAGCCTATGCCGACATGTTCGGCCCCACCGTCGGCGACCGGGTGCGCCTGGCCGACACAGAGCTGTGGATCGAGGTGGAGCAGGACTTCACCACCTACGGCGAAGAGGTAAAGTTCGGCGGCGGCAAGGTGATTCGCGACGGCATGGGCCAGAGCCAGCTGTGCGCCAAAGACGTGGTCGACACCGTCATCACCAATGCGTTGATCCTCGATCACTGGGGCGTGGTCAAAGCCGACGTCGGCCTCAAGGGCGGACGCATCGCAGCCATCGGCAAGGCCGGCAACCCGGATATCCAGCCGGACGTGAGCATCGCCATCGGTGCCGGCACCGAGGTGATCGCCGGCGAAGGCATGATCCTCACCGCCGGCGGCATCGACAGCCATATCCACTTCATTTGCCCGCAGCAGATCGAAGAGGCGCTGATGAGCGGGGTGACCACCATGATTGGCGGCGGCACGGGACCTGCCACCGGCACCAACGCCACCACCTGCACCCCCGGTCCCTGGCACATGATGCGCATGCTGCAGGCCGCCGACGCCTTCCCGATGAACCTGGGCTTTACCGGCAAGGGCAACGCCTCGCTACCCGAACCGCTGATCGAGCAGGTCAAGGCCGGCGCCATCGGCCTCAAGCTGCACGAAGACTGGGGCACCACCCCGGCCGCCATCGACAACTGCCTGAGCGTGGCCGACCAGTACGACGTACAGGTGGCGATCCACACCGATACCCTCAACGAGTCCGGCTTCGTCGAAACCACCCTGGCCGCGTTCAAGGGCCGCACCATCCACACCTACCACACCGAGGGTGCCGGCGGCGGCCATGCCCCGGACATCATCAAGGCTTGCGGCCTGCCGAACGTGCTGCCCAGCTCGACCAACCCGACCCGGCCGTTCACCACGAACACCATCGACGAACACCTGGACATGCTGATGGTCTGCCACCACCTCGACCCGAGCATCGCCGAGGACGTGGCCTTCGCCGAAAGCCGCATCCGCCGCGAGACCATCGCCGCCGAGGACATCCTGCATGACCTCGGCGCCTTCTCGATGATCAGCTCCGACAGCCAGGCCATGGGCCGGGTCGGCGAGGTGATCACCCGCACCTGGCAGAGCGCCGACAAGATGAAACGGCAGCGCGGCCCACTGCCCGAAGACGGCGCCGACAACGACAACTTCCGCGCCAAGCGCTACATCGCCAAGTACACCATCAACCCGGCGATCACCCACGGCATCAGCCATGAAGTCGGCTCGATCGAAGTGGGCAAGTGGGCCGACCTGGTGCTCTGGCGCCCGGCCTTCTTCGGCGTCAAGCCGAGCCTGATCCTCAAGGGCGGAGCGATTGCCGCCAGCCTGATGGGCGACGCCAACGCCTCGATTCCCACGCCGCAGCCGGTGCATTATCGGCCGATGTTCGCCAGTTACGGCGGCTCGCTGCACGCCAGCAGCCTGACCTTTATCAGCCAGGCGGCGCTGGCTGCCGGCATTCCCGAGCAACTGGGCTTGAAGAAGCAGATCGGCGTGGTCAAAGGCTGTCGCGCGGTGCGCAAGAGCGACCTGATCCACAACGACTACTTGCCAAGCATTGAAGTCGATCCGCAGAACTATCAGGTCAAGGCCGATGGCCAGCTGCTCTGGTGTGAGCCGGCCGAAGTGCTGCCGCTGGCGCAGCGTTACTTTCTGTTCTGATCGACGCCGTCGTGGCTTCCGCGCCAGGCGTGGGCGCCTGGTGCTGATCGTTCCGAGAAAAACCTTCGTTGGGACAAGCGCAGCGACAGCTTAAGCTGCGGCTTTCTTGTGTGCTTCATAGGCGTTGAGATAGTCGCCGGACAGTTGTTCTTTCTGCGTATCGCTGAGCAGCTTGCCGGCCATCTGAAAGAATTTCTGCTCCTCTTCCTGCAGATGGTGATGCACCCTGTGCGCCAGCTTCTTGGCTTGCGCCAGCCAGCTCGGGCTGCTGGGGTCGGTGTCCTCGAGGTCTTCGATCATTTCATCCATCAGGTGATGCTCGGCAATCGCATGACGCGACAGGTCGACGCCAAGCTCCTCCTGCATCAGCGGAATATAGAAATGTCGCTCCTCGGCAACCGAGTGTGCCGCCAGCTCCAGCTTCAACAGGGCAAACAGCGCTTGGCGCTCCGAGCTATCGCCACTGGTGTCGATCAGTTTTTCGGAAAGCTCACGTTGAGTCTCGTGGCTTAAACGCAGGGCTTCAAAAATGGTCATGGAATAAACCTCTTCCGTGGCAGAAACGTTGTGCAAGCTGTGACCCGACCGGAGCGGCGAAGTGCCCCACGCCGATCAATCGGGCAGGAGAACCGCCACGCAGCAATCACGCCTACCCGCCTAATAGCGTGGGCGCGAACAGTCCGCCTGTTGGTTTATTAGCCGATGATTCCATTTTGAGATCGCAGCCGCTAAATTGCCGCTCCCTGAGAAATGATGCTCAGGATCACACCCTATGGAGTAAGCCCTTTGCAATACGCTAACAAAATCATCGCCACCCTGTTGTTTGCCCTGGCCATCACCGGTTGCACGGGTACGCCGATGAAAACCCAGAACCTGGACAACCAGCAGTACACCGTAGTCGGCCACAGCCAGGCCAGCGCCACCGGTTTGTTACTGTTCGGCGTGATCCCCATCCAACAGAACAACCGCTTCGTCCGCGCGCAAAACGCAGCCATCAAGGCCAAGGGCGGCGATGCGCTGATCAATACTCAGGTTCAGGAAAACTGGTTCTGGGCATGGGTCTTGACCGGTTATACCACCACGGTTTCCGGTGACGTGGTGAAGCTGAGCAGCGCTCAGTAAGCGGTTCTTGCCAGACCGTCGCCCGCCAGTCGGTCTGGCAATCTTGTAACACCCGTGGCATCGCGCTCTGCAGTCTACGCAAGGCCCTCGGCGAAGTAGGCGAGCACTCATGCACAGATGGCGGCACCCAGATGCTCGCTCAGCGCAACTGGCTATCCTTGCTGCCGCGCCGGTTGTAGCCGCCGCCCGCCTGCTGTTGCTTGTCCAGCTCGGACTGACAGGCCACACACAGGCGCACCCCCTTGATCGCCTCACGACGCGCCTGCGCAATCGGCGCATCGCACTCTTCGCAGTGCGTCCGGCTCTCGCCGCTGGGCAGCTGGCTACGGGCGCGCTGGATGGCGTCCTCGATGCTGCTGTCGATCTGCTCTTGCACCGCCCCATCACTTGCCCAACCACCGGCCATCTCGACCTCCATCGCGATTCGCTGAATAGCCATAGGTATGGGCCGTCGACGATTTTTTTGCAAGCGGGACGCAGGCTGGAAACGACCAGCTGCTCACCCTACCCGCCGGTCACGCCGCGTTCAGCCGCCCCAAAGCCTGCTTACTCCTTCACGTCCATGAACGCCTCGGCCCAGAGCAGATAGTCCTCGGGCTGGGTGTATTTGTGCGCCAGCTCGGACGCGCTGAGGTCGTTGGCCACGGCCTGGCGCTGTTCACGCAGGCAGTCGTAGGTCGCCTTGATCGCGGCGAAGTAGGCGGCATGCCCGTTGACCACGATGCGCACGCCGAGACTGGCCAGGCGCTCGTTGTCGCGCAGCTTGGGGTTGCCATAGGTAACCAGCATCAGCGGGATGCTCAGGCCCGCGGCGATCTGCTGCAGGTGCTCGAAATCTTCGACGCCGACGATGCAGATGCCATCGGCACCGGCCGCCTGATAGGCCTGGGTACGGCGGATCACCTCGTCCACCGGCAGCACGCCGGCATGGGTGCGGGCGATGATTGCCAGTGCCGAATCGACACGGGCTTCCAGTGCCGCGCGAATCTTGCCGACGCCCTCCTCCACGGCAATCAGGTCGGTGGATTTACGCCCGAACTGGGCCGGTAACAGGGTGTCCTCGAGGGTCAAGGCGGAGATGCCGGCACGCTCCAGCTCGACCACGGTACGCATCACGTTGAGCGCATTGCCGTAGCCGTGATCGGCATCGGCGATGACCGGCAGGCGGCTGACCCGACCGATGCGGGTGGCCTGCTCGACGAACTCGCTGAGGCTGATCAGGGCGAAATCCGGGGCGGCCAGCACCTGCAGGGAGGCCACCGAACCGCCGAGGATACCCACCTCGAAACCGAGGTCGCCGGCGATCCGCGCGGACATGGGGTCGAATACCGAGGCGGTGTGATAACAGGTGTCGGACGCCAACAAGGCGCGAAAGGCACGCCGCAAATCGTGATGAGAGGTTCTTTGCATAGGGGGTTTCCAAGGCTTGCGGCGCAAGCCGAACAGGGATCATCGAGTAGTTAGCTAGCTT
>JBFKAF010000209.1:0-6009 GCA_041621735.1 Pseudomonas sp. | reverse complement strand
CTGGGCATGTACCGGCAGCTCAAGCCGCTGTACCAGAAAATTCGCCAGATTACCGGCTATCCGGCCTGAGATCCGGCCTGCTTGCTTTCACGCGACTTCGACCAGGATGATTTCGCTGTCCTCGAGGGCGCTGACGGCTATCACGGCCTCATCGCGCACCGCCACGCCATCGCGGGCCTTGGCAGTGACGCCGTTGACCCTGAACACGCCAGTGGCGCCGACCAGGTAGGCTTTGCGCGTTGGCGACAAAGAGTATTCGGCGCTCTGCCCGGCCTTCAGCGTCGCCGCCGCCAGGCGGGCGTTGACCCGGATGGGCAGGGCATCCCGATCCTCCGGGTGGCCGCTGGCCAGGGTAACGAAGGTGCCGGCGCGTTCGCCCTTGGGAAAGGGCTTGGCGCCCCAGGCGGGTGGGGCGCCGAACTGGTCCGGGGTGATCCAGATCTGGAAGATGGTGGTGGTTTCATCCTCCAGGTTGTACTCGCTGTGGGTGATGCCGCTGCCGGCGCTCATCACCTGCACGTCTCCGGCCTCGGTGCGGCCCTGGTTGCCCAGGTTGTCCTTATGGGTGATCGCGCCCTGGCGCACGTAGGTGATGATCTCCATGTCGCGATGCGGGTGCGGCGGGAAGCCGGAATGCGGCGCGATTTCGTCATCGTTCCACACCCGCAGTTGACCCCACTCCATGCGCTCGGGGTTGTAGTATTCGGCGAAGGAAAAGTGATGGCGGGCATTCAGCCAGCCATGCTGGGCGCCGCCGAGTTGAGCAAAGGGGCGAACTTCGATCATGCAAATGTCCTCATAGATGATGCGGCCTGGCTCGCTGCCAGATGCTGGTGCTTGCTATGGGAGGATGGTGTCTCAAAGTTATTCGTTTAAAAATCGTTATTATTCGAGCCTTAATATCGATTTATTAGATTTAATCTGGCGCAGAGGGCGCTGCTCACTGCGCCGTTGAGCGGCTCGGTCGTCGATGATGCTCTGCCCGCAGAGGCTTGGGGGCGGCGGGCCAGCGATCACAGGGTTTACAGGGGAAAGGGAATGCACCAGCGCAAAGCGTTATTGATCCTGCACGGCAAGCAAGCGCTGAACGAAGAGGTGCGCGCCGCGGTGCTGGCGCGCCGTAAAGAGGGGTGGGGACTGGCGGTGCGCTTGACCTGGGAGGGCGGCGACGCTCGGCGCCTGGTCGGTGAGGCGCTGCAAGCCGGTTACCCGACGCTGATTGCCGGCGGTGGCGACGGCACCCTGCGCGAGGTGGCCGAGGCCATGGCTCTGGCGCAAACGGCAGCCAGCCTGGCTTTACTGCCGCTGGGTACCGCCAATGACTTCGCCTGCGCGGCAGGGGTGCCGCTGACACCGCTCGCGGCCTTGGCATTGCTGGATGTACCGGCACGGCCGGTTGATCTGGGCGAAGTCGACGGCCAGTTGTTTCTCAATATGGCCACCGGTGGCTTTGGCTCCAGTGTCACCGCCAATACGCCGGAAGACTTGAAGCAAGTGCTTGGCGGCGCCGCCTACTTACTCACCGGCTTGAGCCGTTTTGCCGAAGTGCATTCCTCGTTCGGTCGCTTCAGCGGGCCGGATTTTCTCTGGGAGGGCGAGTTTCTCGCCCTGGGCATTGGTAACGCTCGCCAAGCCGGCGGCGGGCACCTGCTTTGTCCGCAGGCCAAGATCGATGACGGCCTGCTGGATATCTGCATCGTGCCGGCCGCCCAGGATGTGGTCGGCACCCTGGGTACCCTGCTTTCCGGCGGGATCAACGGCTTGCACAGCGTTTCGCTCAGTGCGCGCTTGCCCTGGCTGGAGATCGAGGCGCCGGCGGGTCTGGATTTGAATCTGGACGGTGAGCCGCTGGAAGCTCGGCAGCTGCGCTTTGCCGCGCGGGCGGGCGCATTGCGCATGCACTTGCCGGCAGACTCGCCATTACTCTCCGATTGATGCGCGAGCCTGATGTTTGGCGCCTGGTTCGTGGCGTTGCTGGTGCGGTGGTGCGGGCTCGGGCATGATGGGCCCCGCCATAAAGGCTTCAGCGGCGCGCTTTTCGGCCGATAGCCCCGTCATGGTTAGACTCGACCCACAGGCAACAGGAGCGCGCAATGGCGGGCATTCTCGACTCAGTAGATCAACGCACCCAGCTGGTGGGCGAGAACCGCCTGGAAATCCTGATGTTTCGCCTGGCGGGGCGGCAGCTGTTCGCGATCAACGTGTTCAAGGTGCAGGAAGTCCTGCAAATGCCCAAGCTGACCTTGATGCCGCACCGCCATCGCTTTGTCTGTGGGGTAGTCACCCTGCGTGGGCAAACGCTGCCGGTGATCGACCTGTCGCAGGCCATCGGCATGCGCCCGCAGGTGCCGAATGAGCGCAGTACCATCATAGTCACCGAGTACAACCGCTCGGTGCAGGCCTTCCTGGTTGGCGGTGTCGAGCGCATTCTCAACCTGAACTGGGAGTCGATCCTGCCGCCGCCTGGGGGCGCGGGTCGCCAGCATTACCTCACGGCCATCAGCAAGGTCGAGGACCAGATCGTGGAAATCATCGATGTGGAGAAGGTGCTGGCGGAAATCACCCCGATGAGCACCAAGGTGTCTGCGGAAAAGCTGGCGGACCCCCTGCTGGAGTTTGCCCGGGGCCGCGAAGTACTGCTGGTGGATGACTCCAGTGTGGCGATGAGCCAACTCAAGAGCACCATGGCCCAACTGGATATCCACTCCCACTCGGCCAGCGATGGTCTGCGCGCGCTCAAACTGCTGAAGAGCTGGGCCGATGAAGGGCGGGACATGCAGGACAAGCTGCTGATGGTGATCACCGATGCGGAAATGCCGGAAATGGACGGTTATCGCCTGACCACCGAGATCCGCAATGATCCCCGGCTCAAGGATCTGTACGTGGTGCTGCACACCTCGCTGTCCGGCAGCTTCAACGAGGCCATGGTGAAAAAGGTCGGCTGCGATAATTTCCTCTCGAAGTTCCAGCCGGACAAACTGGTCGACGTGATCTGCGAGCGTCTGCAGCTCGACCAACCCAGCGTCTAGGATGCTGCCGGACTTAACGCTGCCCTAGTGCGGAAAAGCCGGACTTTCCCTCGCTACGGACGGTCAAGTCCGACAGGCTCCTAGGGCTGCTCGGCCAGCCGCTGGCGCAGTCGCTCGATGCGTTTGCGGTTGACGCCGAAATCCGAGTAGCCCAGGCGTGAGGCAGAGCGTATATCGACGTGCTCCTCGCCGATCAGGAACTCCACATCGTCGACAAAGCGCAGCATCTGGCTGCTGAACTCCGCGCGCAGGTAGTGGACGTCCTGCGCCACCAGGCGCACCCCAGGCTCGCTGGTCAATATCTCGACCAGCCGTGCGCGGGTCTGGCTCGGGCTCGCCTGCAGCGCTAATGGCGCAATCTGCTGGTCGCCACTATCGGCCTGGCTGCTGACGCAGTTGGGCGAAGCCGGGCAGGGCGCCAGGCGGCCCCGATCAGCTCCCAGGTTGTCCGGCGGGCTGCCGCTGCAGGCACTGAGGATGATCAAGCTCAAGCACAACGCAGGCTTGTGAGTGCCGCGGGTTACTCGTATAAGGGCGTTTTGCCGAATGGAAGATTGGCTCATGTTGCGTCTCTCTGGGTTGTACCGCTATCCACTGAAATCCGCCGTTGGCGAGTCGTTGCACGAGGCGCAGCTGGACGCCTTGGGTGTGCTCGGTGACCGCCGTTGGATGGTAGTCGATGCCGAAAACGGGCGCTTTCTGACGCAACGTTTGTTGCCGCAGATGACCCAGCTCAAGGCGCGCTGGCAGGGTAGCGAAATACTGCTGTTGAGTGCACCGGGAATGAGCGATTTGTCGGTTGCGTTACCGGCAGCGCAGGCCGCACTACGCGCTGTGACCATCTGGCGCGACAGCCTGCGGGTGCCGGATGCCGGTGACGCCGCGGCCCTGTGGTTGAGTCAATTGCTCGGGCGCGCCTGCCGCCTGGTGCAGGTGCCGCCGGAGCGCGCGCGTCAGGTCGATACTGCCTACGCCGCGGTCGGCGACAAGGTGGCCTTTGCCGATGGTTTTCCCTTGCTGCTGATCGGTCAGGCGTCACTGGACGACCTTTCGGCGCGGGTCGGCCGACCCTTGGAGATGCTGCGGTTTCGCCCCAATCTGGTGGTCGAGGGGAGCGAGCCCTATGCCGAGGACGGCTGGAAGCGTATCCGCATCGGCGAGCTGGAGTTCCGTGTGGCCAAGGGCTGCTCGCGTTGCATCATGACCACCCTCGACCCGCAGAGCGGTGTCCGCAGTGCCGATCGTGAGCCCTTGGCGACTCTACAAGGCTACCGTCAGCGCGATGGCGGGGTGTTTTTCGGGCAGAACCTGATTGCCGACGGGGTGGGTAGGCTGGCCCTGAATATGCCGGTTGAAGTGCTCGAGTAAGCCAGCGCGGGCATGGCCCGCGTGGCTGGCGAAGCTCGCGTAATCACTGGTCGTCGAAGTAGCGCTCGTGCCAGCCGATCAGCGGCTGCGGGGCGTTGAGCTTCTGTCCGTAGATCACCGAGTAGGACAGCACGTTCTGTACGTATTGACGGGTCTCATCGAACGGGATGTTCTCGATCCACACGTCGTAGGCCAGGTGGTCGGCGCCGCGCAGCCACTGGCGCACGCGTCCTGGACCGGCATTGTAGGCGGCTGAGGCGAGCACGCGGTTACCCTTGAACTGGCCGTAGATCTGGCTCAGGTAGGCGGCACCGAGCTGAATATTCACACTCGGCAGCAAGGCGTTGTTGGGGTTGCTCAGGGGGATGCCGAATTTGCGCGCGGTTTCCTTGGCGGTCGCCGGCATCAGCTGCATCAGGCCCATGGCGCCGACGTGGGACTTGGCATCGGCCATAAAGGCACTTTCCTGACGGGTGACGGCGAACACCCAGCTGGAATGCAGGTCGCGCTTCTTCGCTTCACGCACCAGGCTGTCGCGGTGGGCCATGGGGAAGCGCACGTCCAGATCATCCCAGTACTGGGCTTGGCTGATGGTGCGGATCGCCGGGAAATACCACTGCATGTCATAGGCCAGGCGTGCCTGGGCGACCAGCTCGTCGCGGCTGAACAGGCGGCTGACGTGATACCACTCGCGACGTCCGTCGACGATCTGTCCGCGCGCGTTGAACTCGAGGGCGCGGCGGATACCGGCGGTATTGCGCACTTTCTGCAGGGTCTTCGGGTCCAGTGCCAGCGGCTTGTTATTCAGCTGGTAAGGCGCCTTGACCTGGTCGGCGGCCATGAAACCGTAGAAGTCACGCTCCTTGGCCAGACTCTGGTAGAGCTGCTGAGGGGCCTGGTTATTGGGTTGTGCCAGTTGCAGGCTGCGCGCCTGCCAGTAGCGCCAACGGTTGGTATTGGCCAGATCGGCAGGCATTTGTCGGGTCAATTGGTGGACTTCGTCCCAGCGGCCGAGGCGCAACAGTAGACGCGCGCGCCATTCGCTGACGGTGTTGTCGCGCAATTCCGGGTCGTATTGCGCCATGACCTTGAGTGCACGGGCATCGAAGCGCTTGGCCAGAGTCAGGCCGATTTCGCGGGCGATCGCCACCTTTTCCTCGCGGGAAAACTGCATGCGTCGGGCGTAGCCGTCCAACAGGCTGAGGGCTTTTTCGGGGTCCTGTCGGGCCAGGCGACGCAATCCCAGGCCCACCACATCGGCCATGGCCTGATCGGTTCGGCTAAAACGCTCGGTCTGGCTGAGCAGCTGCGGCTTCTGCGCCACCTCGATCAATAGCTTGCCGTGGTTGCCGAGCGTCGGCAGGCTTTTGCTCAAGTAAGTGGCCAGGCCATAGTTGCGTGCCTCGGCGGCCAGCTTGGCCCGTTGCCAGCGTTTGGCTTCGCTGAGCTGGCCTTCGGCCGCCCAGCGGTGAAACAAGCGATCGCAGGCTTCTGGTTGGGATTTGCCGACTAACCAGAGCTTTTCCGCGGTGGCGTAACCTTCTGCGGTAAAACCGTGGCCCAGTTGATATTGCCCATACAGGCAATCCAGTTCGGTGAAATTCAGCGTCGG
>JBFKAF010000208.1:0-6016 GCA_041621735.1 Pseudomonas sp. | reverse complement strand
GCTTCCACCAGGGAACGTTGCAACTTCTCGGCCATGCCCGGTTCCAGGAGGATGCCATCCTCGGAGCCTTGACCGGCCTTCTGCAGACTACTCAGCAATATCTGTTCCAACCTTGGCTCAAGGGTGATCACAGGCAGCTCCGGCTCTAGTCCCACAATGCTTTGCACTATTGCCCGGGCCAGCGCGACGCGTACCGCAGCGACCATGGCGGCAGGATCTTGACTCTTTGGTGCCACGTTGGCGATGGCCTCGGCGATGGTCCGCACGTCACGTACCGGCACCTGCTCCTGCAGCAGCGCCTGCAATACCTTGAGCAACACCGACAAGGACACCAGCCCCGGCACCAGCTCTTCGGCCAGCTTGGGCGAGCTTTTGGCCAACAGCTGCAGCAACTGCTGCACCTCTTCATGACCGAGCAGCTCATGGGCATGCTTGTGCAATATCTGATTGAGGTGAGTGGCGACTACCGTACTGGCGTCGACCACGGTGTAGCCCAGCGACTGGGCCTGGTCGCGCTGGTTCGGATCGATCCACACCGCCTCCAGGCCAAACGCCGGGTCCTTGGCGGCGACACCGTTGAGGGTGCCGAACACCTGCCCCGGATTGATCGCCAACTCGCGCTCGGGAAAGACTTCGGCCTCGGCCACGCTGACCCCCATCAGCGTCAGCCGGTAGGCATTCGGCTGCAGATCGAGGTTGTCGCGGATATGCACCGAGGGCATCAGGAAGCCCATCTCCTGGGACAGTTTCTTGCGCACGCCCTTGATCCGCGCGAGCAGCTGCCCACCCTGGTTACGGTCGACCAGCGGAATCAGGCGGTAACCGACCTCCAGGCCGACCATGTCCACCGGCGTGACGTCATCCCAGCCGAGCTCCTTGACCTCCTGAGCCCGCTGCGCCGGTAACAACTCCTGCTGCCGCTGAACTTCCTTGACCTCCTCCTCTTTGACCTGGCGTTGCTTGTTGGCAATCCAGTAGGCAGCGCCGGCAGCCACCAGACCGAGGCTGATAAAGGAAAAGTGCGGCATGCCCGGCACCAGGCCCATGGCGATCATGATTGCCGCCGCCACGGCCAAGGCACGCGGCGAAGCGAACATCTGCCGACCGACCTGGGCGCCCATGTCTTCCGAACTGGACACCCGGGTGACCATGATCGCCGCCGCGGTGGACAGCAGCAGCGAGGGGATTTGCGCGACCAGGCCGTCGCCGATGGTCAACAGGGTGTACACCTTGCCGGCGTCGGCGAAACTCAGGCTGTGCTGGAAGATACCGATGGCGATGCCGCCGATCAGGTTGATGAACAGAATCAACAGGCCGGCAATCGCATCGCCGCGGACGAATTTGCTGGCGCCGTCCATCGAGCCGTAGAAATCGGCCTCCTGAGACACTTCCGAGCGGCGCTTCTTGGCCTCGACCTGGTCGATCAGACCGGCGTTGAGGTCGGCGTCGATGGCCATCTGTTTGCCGGGCATGGCATCCAGGGTAAAGCGCGCGCTGACCTCGGAAATCCGTCCGGCACCCTTGGTGACCACCACGAAGTTGATGATCATCAAAATGGCGAAGACCACGATACCGACCACGTAGTTGCCGCCGATCACCACCTCGCCGAAGGCCTGGATCACCTGGCCGGCGGCGGCATGCCCATCATGGCCATTGAGCAGCACCACACGGGTCGAGGCCACGTTCAGTGCCAGACGCAGCAGCGTCGCCGCCAGCAGGATGGTCGGGAACACCGCGAAATCCAGCGGGCGCAAGGCGTAGATGCTGACCAGCAGCACCACGATCGACAGGGCGATGCTGAAGGTGAATAGCACGTCGAGCAGGAACGGCGGTATCGGCAGCATGACCATGCCGAGCATGACCAGCAACATCAACGGTATGCCCAGGTTACCCTGACGCAATCCCGACAGATTGCTGCGTACATTACCGATCATTTGTGAGCGATCTACTGCCACATTCCTACCCCAGCCGATTCAAACTTTTGACGCTTGTTGCGCCTTTGCACTGGGAAGTGCAAGAAGCTGTCCAACTTTGTCTGCGCGGGGCATGAGGGATGAGCAAGCCATCGCGGCGTCGAGCCTGCCGACGCCATGTCGGGTTACGCGGCGCTCGAATGACGCGACTACCGGGAATCCAGCGGCGTGCGCCGCTAACCCGACCTACTCGCGACGCAGGTCGGGCGGAATCGGTAGGTCGGGCAGCGGCGTCGGACGCTTGCCCTTTCCGGCCTGGTACTGGCGGATCTGGTAGACGTAGGCCAGCACCTGGGCAACGGCGAGGTACAGGCCGGCCGGAATTTCCTGGTCGAGTTCCGTCGAGTAGAACACCGCCCGCGCCAGCGCCGGCGACTCCAGCAACATGACCTGGTGCTCCTGGGCGATTTCGCGAATTTTCAATGCGGTGAAATCGCCGCCCTTGGCCAGCAGCACCGGCGCACTGCCCTTGCTGGGGTCGTACTTCAACGCCACGGCGAAGTGGGTCGGGTTGGTGATCACCACATCGGCCTGCGGCACGGCCTGCATCATCCGCCGCTCGGCCATTTCGCGCTGCAACTGCCGAATACGCTGCTTGACCTCGGGCTTGCCCTCGCTGTCCTTGTACTCGTCGCGCACTTCCTGCTTGGTCATCATCAGCTTCTGCTTGTTGTCCCAGAGCTGGAACGGTACATCCACCGCGGCGATCAGGATCAGGCCGGAGGCCATCCACAGGGCACTCCAGCCGACCACCTGGGCGGCATGCAGAATGGCCGACTCCAAGGGCTCGTGGGCGATAGCCAACAAATCGTCACGCTCGGTAGCCAGCACGATCAGGGCTACCGCCAGAATCACGATAAATTTGCCCAGCGCCTTAGCCAATTCGACCAGGGCTTTAGCCGAGAACATCCGCTTGAGGCCTGCCAAGGGGTTCATCCGGCTCATCTTCGGCGCCATCGCCTGAGCCGAGAACAACCAGCCCCCCAAGGCAATCGGGCCGACAATCGAGGCGATCAATAAGCTCAAAAACAACGGCAGCAGCGCATCCAGCGCGACGTCACCGGAGGCCAGCAACCACAGGCCCATGCTGCGCTCGTCCATGATCACCTCGCGCGACAAGGAGAAGTTACCGCGCATGATGTCCAGTAGCGAATTGCCCAGACTGCCGCCCGAGGCCAGCAGCCCACCGGCACCGGCCAGCGTCACCGCCAGGGTATTGAGCTCACGAGAACGCGCGATCTGGCCTTTTTCACGGGATTCACGCAGGCGTTTCTCCGTGGGTTCCTCGCTTTTATCGGCACCGCTTTCCGATTCAGCCATAGTCTGGTCTCAACTCGCCCGTGCCATTTCGCGCAGGAACTGCAGGGCCTCGGTGGCAAACACCTGATACTGCGTGAGAATGTCCGCCATGCTGATCCAGACGATGACCATGCCCAGCACCAGGGTTAGTGGGAAGCCGATGGAAAAGATGTTCAGCTGCGGGGCCGCGCGGGTCATCACGCCGAAGGCGATATTGACCACCAACAATGCGGTGATCGCCGGCAATACCAGAAGCAACCCGGCGCCTAACACCCAGCCCAGTTTATTGGCCAGCTGCCAGTAATGATCGACCTGCAGACCACTGCCCACCGGTAGCGTGACGAAGCTTTCGGCCAGCACCTCGAACACCACCAGATGCCCGTTCATGGCGAGAAACAGCAGGGTCACCAACATGGTGAAGAACTGCCCAATCACCGCCACCGAGATGCCGTTCGCCGGGTCGACCATGGAGGCAAACCCCAGGCCCATTTGCGTCGCCAGAATCTGCCCGGCGATCACGAACGCATGGAAGAACAGCTGCAAGACGAACCCGAGCATCACGCCAACCAGTATTTCCTGGGCGATCAGCATGAAGGCCGGCAGGCTGAGCGCATCGACCTGCGGCATGGGCGGCAGGTTGGGCACCAACACCACACAGATGCCGAGGGCGAAGTACAGGCGTATCCGCGTGGGCACCAGTTGCGTACCAACGATTGGCATCACCATCAGCAAGGCGGCAACCCGAAACATCGGCAGCAGAAAACTGCTGACCCAGCCGCCAATCTGCGCATCGCTGAGTTCCAGCATGTCAGCCGATCAGCGTCGGAATATTCATGATCAGGGTCCGCGAGTACTCGATCAGCTCACGAACCAGCCAAGGTCCGCCGACAATCATGGTCAGCAACATCACCAGTAAGCGCGGGAGGAAGCTCAGGGTCTGTTCGTTGATCTGCGTCGCCGCCTGAAACATCGCCACCAATAACCCCACCAGGAGGCTGGGCATGACCGCCAGGCCGACGATCAGGGAAACCAGCCAGAGCGCCTCGCGAAACAGATCGACAACGACTTCAGGGGTCATGTGAGCCTCGTCATACGGTGCCGAAACTGCTGGCCAGGGTGCCCATGATCAATGCCCAGCCATCGATCAAGACGAACAGCATGATCTTGAACGGCAGCGAGATGATCAGCGGCGACAGCATCATCATGCCCATGGCCATGAGGATGCTGGCCACCACCATGTCGATGATCAGGAACGGAATGAAGATCATGAAGCCGATCTGGAAGGCGGTTTTCAGCTCGGACGTGACAAACGCCGGTATCAGAATAGTCAGCGGGGCATCATCCGGGCTGGCAATATCGGTGCGTTTGGACAGACGCACGAACAACTCCAGATCGCTCTCGCGGGTCTGCATCAGCATGAAGTTCTTGATCGGCCCCTCGGCCTTGAGGATGGCCTCCTGGGCCGGCAGCTGCTCGTTGAGGTAAGGCTGCACGGCATCGCGGTTAATCTGTTCGAACACCGGCGCCATGATGAACATGGTGAGGAACAGCGCCAGGCCGACCAGCAGCTGGTTGGAAGGCGTCTGTTGCAGGCCCAGCGCCTGACGCAGGATGGAGAACACGATGATGATCCGGGTGAAGCTGGTCATCAGCATCAGGAAGGCGGGAATAAAGCTCAGCGCCGTCATGATCAGCAGGATCTGCAGGCTGACCGAATACTCCTGCTGCCCCGCGGCGTCGGTGCTCAGGGTGATCGCCGGAATCGATAACGGGTTTTCCGCCGCGAACGCCAGCGGCGCGAGCAGGGTGAACAGCACAGCCAATAGCAGGCGCAACGCGCTCATCAAGACTTGTCCTTCTGATCCTTGCCAAGCAGTTCCATCAGGCGCTGGGCGAACTCCGCCGAGGCCGGTTCGCCATCTGGCAAGTGCACCGGCTCGTTCATTACGTGCAAGGGCGTGATGCGTCCGGCACTGAGGCCGAGCAGAATCTGCTCGCCACCCACCTGCACCAGCACCAGGCGATCACGCGGGCCCAGGGCCTGACTGGCCACGACCTTGATTACCTGCCCCCCACGCGGGCCGATCTGCTGAACCCGGCGCATCAGCCAAGCCAGCAGAAAAATCAGCCCGATGACCAACAGCAACCCGAGCAACAACTGCACCAGACTGCCGGCGCTGGTGGTCATGGGAGCCGCCGCTGGTGTCGCCGGCTCGGCGGCCAGGACAGCGAGTGGCAACATCAGCAGCAGAGCGAGAAATTTAGCCATGGTTTTAGCGCAGTTTCTTGATGCGTTCGCTCGGACTGATCACATCGGTCAGGCGGATGCCGAACTTCTCGTTGACCACCACCACCTCGCCATGGGCGATCAGGGTGCCGTTGACCAGCACATCCAGCGGCTCGCCGGCCAGACGGTCGAGTTCGATCACCGAGCCCTGATTGAGCTGCAGCAGGTTGCGGATGGTGATATCGGCATTGCCGACCTCCATGGAAATCGACACCGGGATGTCCAGAATCACATCCAGGTTCGGCCCATCCAGGTTGACCGGCAGATTACCCTTGGGGGCGCTGCCGAACTCTTCCATCGGCGCCCGTGGCGCGGCGGGTGCCGCTGCCGCGCCACCGGCCGCGAGCATGGCATCGATATCGTCCTGATCGGCATCGCCGGCCTCGCTCAACGCCGCAGCCCACTCATCGGCCAGCGCCTGCTCCTCGGGAGAGGTATTTTCGTTTTCGTCTGCCAT
>JBFKAF010000207.1:0-6028 GCA_041621735.1 Pseudomonas sp. | reverse complement strand
CGGAATGATGCCGACACCGATCCCGGCGCGCACGGCCGCCAACACCCCGGCCCGACTCTGACTGGTGAAAGCAATGCGGAACGGAATCTGCGCCTCGACCAGGGCCTTGCGCGCGGAGTCGCGGTGAAAGCAGCCTTCGACTAACACCGCCAACGGCAAAGGATCACGCTCATGGGTCGAGTGCGCCTCGTTGCGCACCCAAACCAGCTCATCGCGAAACAGGCGGCGGCCACCCTCCGACAAGGCCGGCATCTCGACCAGGGCCAGGTCCAGCTTACCCTCGGCCACCAGCGAAGCCAGGTGATAGGGCCGATGGTCGCAGACCACCTCCAGGCTGGCCTCGGGATAACTCAACACAAACGTCTCCAGCAGCGGAGTGAGGCTACGCGTGGCGTACTGATCGTGGGTGCCGAAGCGCACTTGGCCGCCCACGTCGGCATGCTGGAAGGTGCCGAGGATGCGGTCATGCAGGTTGAGCAGCTGCTGCGCATGGTTCTTCAGTTGCTCTCCGGCCTGGCTCAGCCTGACGCCGTACTGGCCGCGTTGCAGGAGCTCGGCCGAGACCAGGGCCTCCAGCCGACTGAGCTGCATGCTTACGGTCGATGGCGCACGGTGCAGGCGCGCGGCCGCGCTGGTCAGATTGAGCGTCTCGGCGACCACGACGAAGGTACGCAGCAAGGCTATTGGCAGGTCGCGCATGGCAGAGTTCAACCTTATTGAATGAGGCGATCAATATTTATCGTTTTCCTGAAGCCTGACAAGTCTCTATGTTAGCCAGCATCGAGCTCGCCCCACGCGGATTCTCTGCGAGCTGTCACGGAGCCTTAACCAATGCGGATGCCCGCTACCTTCGGCATGAACCAGGTCGTCAGCCACGGCTTCGGTATGTTCCTGTTCGCCGCCCTGATGCCGCACATGCGCGAAGCCATCGAGATCAGCCCCTGGCAACTGGCGACCATCGGCGCCCTGACTCAGTTGGCCTACCTCGCCGGGGCCATGCTCCTGGGCCTGCTCGGTCATCGCCTCGGCACCGGCCGTCTGGCCCTGATAACCGGCATCACCAGCAGCAGCCTGCTGTTCAGCATGGCGCAGTTGCGCGACCCCCTACTCATCACTCTGGTACTGACTTGCCTGGCCGCCAGCGCGGCGATCAGCTGGGGCTGCATCGTCGAGATCATCAGCCGCTGCGCCCGCGCCGAGCTGCGCTCGACCTACCTGTCTTGCGCCTCGAGCGGCACGGCCTGGGGCTATGCAATCAACGGCCTGTTGATTCTGGTCGTGGTGCCATTACTCGGCTGGCAGAGCAGCTGGCAGGTGGCAGGATTGTTCGGCCTGCTGGTGGTGGCCCTGACCTGGCACATGCTGCGCGACCTCAAGAACGCGCCCGCCAACCCGGTCGCCGGCCCCAGCCAGGTCGACGCTGCGATCCCCACTTCGAAACTATTCGCCACCATCATCGGCGAGCGCACCGCGCTGTTCGCCTGCCTGATCTGCCTGCTGGTGGGCTTCACCAGCATGCCGTTCTCCTACTGGCTCAATACCTACCTGGATGAACTCAGCCTGCCAGCGGCCCTGGGCGGCTATACCTGGGCGACGGTCGGCGGCACTGGCATGGTGGCGGGTTTCATCACCGGCAAGCTGGCCGATCGCAAAGGCCATGGCACCGCGCTGATGGTGATCTTCAGCGGTTTCGCCCTGGGCCTGCTGGCATTCCTCGTTGACCCGGGCAAGTGCGCCCTGGTCGCCGGCTTCGGCTATGGCCTGATGTATTTCCCGATGTGGGGCATAGTCGCCGGCTGGGTCAACCAGCACTATTCCTCGACCGCGACCATGCAGATCAGCGGTATCTGCATGGTCGCCTTCGGCCTGGGCGGAACTCTGGGTAACCTGCTGGCGGGCTATATCCGCGAGACGACCGGCTCGCTACACGATGTGTTCTTCGTGCTGACCGCCGCCTCCCTGCTGCTGGTCGTCCTGGCCATCGTCATCCTGCGCGGCAATCGCAAGGTGCTGCCGATCACCCCGCCTGCCCCTGGCGCCTGCTGACGCCATAAGCCGACTACCGCCGGCCCGATGGCCGGCGACACGCGTCACGTGACTCAGGCGGCGGCGCCGCTGTGGAAGCGAAATTCCTTGTCCGGGGTGAGGATCGCCTCACGCTCGATCCCGGCAAAGAAGGCAATCCGCTCATCGATCGACTCACCGGCATAATCCCGGGCCATTTTCAGGTAGCCCTGGTAGTGGCGTGCCTCGGACTTGAGCAGCGAGCGGTAGAACTGCCCCAACTCCTCGTCCAGGTGCGGTGCCAGGCGAAAGAAGCGCTCACAGGAGCGCGCCTCGATGAAGGCGCCGACGATCAAGGTGTCGACCAGCTTGTGCGGCTCGGAGCTACGCATGTGTTTGTGCAGACGCTGGGCATATAGCGCCGCACTGACCGGACGGTAAGCGATCCCGCGCTTCTTCATCAGCGCCGCGACCTGTTCAAAATGGCGCAATTCCTCACGCGCCAAACGCGACAAGTTGTGCTGCAAATCGGCCTTCTCGATATAGCGGAAAAGCAGGGTCAAGGCCGTCGAAGCGGCCTTCTTCTCGCAATTGGCGTGATCGATCAACATCACGTCCTGATTTTGCAACGCCTGGGCGATCCAGGTGTCAGGTGTAGGACAGAGCAGGAAGGCTTCAATTTCGGGTAACAGTTGCATAGGCTCACAAAGGTTGATGGCAGCGCTGGGCGGGCCATTATACGAATGACCACGGGAACAACCAGCCATGCCGTTGATACCAGTCAAGAACAGGTTTTGCTGGGTGCATCTATAGTTGTTTTCAGTACAACTCATTTCACATGGAGTCGATCATGCAAGCTATACGCAGCATTTTGGTGGTAATGGAGCCCGGTCAGCAGGAAGGCCTTGCACTGAAACGCGCCAAGTTGATCGCGGGGGTCACCCAGTCGCAACTCCACCTACTGGTCTGCGATAAGAAACACGACCACTCGGCCTACCTCAGCGACCTGTGCACCACTCTCAACCAGGAGGGTTTCAATACCTCCAGCCAGCAGGCTTGGCATGAAAACCTGTATCAGACCATCATCAGCGTGCAACAAGCCGAAGGCTGCGGCTTGGTGATCAAACAGCACTTCCCCGACAACCCACTGAAAAAAGCCATCCTCACACCGGATGACTGGAAACTGCTGCGTTACTGCCCAAGCCCGGTGTTGATGGTCAAGACGGATAAACCCTGGAACGCCGGCGTTATCCTCGCCGCAGTCGACGTCGGCAACGCCGACGGCGAGCATCGCACCCTGCACGCCAGCATCATCAGCCACGGCTACGACATCGCCGCCCTGGCCAAGGCCAGCCTGCATGTAATCAGCGCCCACCCCGCCCCCATGCTGTCGGCCGCCGACCCGACCTTTCAGTTGAAAGAAACCATTGAGGCGCGCTACCGCGAGCAGTGCAAAGCATTCCAGGCCGAATTTGACGTACCCGACGAGCGCCTGCATGTAGTCGAAGGCCCAGCCGACTCACTGATTCCGCAAGTCGCGCATCAATTAAACGCCGCAGTCACGGTGATTGGCACGGTCGCCCGTACGGGCCTCTCCGGCGCACTGATCGGCAATACCGCCGAGGTCATCCTCGATTCCTTGGAGAGCGATGTCCTGGTGCTCAAGCCGGATGACATCATCGGCCACCTTGAGGAGCTGGTTGCCCAGCGCTGAACCCCACCCCAGCAGCGGGCGCCAAGCGCCCGCTGCTTCGTATAACTAATCGCTACATACTTAAGGCGTAATGAGACTACTCAAGCCGACCGAATGCCTTGGCATACCTATGGCCCGCAGCCAGACTCTTCCTGGCACTCACGACTCCCCCGCCCTCCCGGGCCCAATGCTTATCGCATAACGTCTTGAGCGCGCCATAGTTTGCCACCGAGTGACCCGTGAATTACGGGGAGCATGTTCAGGCAGCCGCCCGCTGTTTGCCCCGCATGCAAGTGAAGGGAATCGCCTCTTTGGAGCTTGATGCCGGGGGCACCCTGTTGTCCGCCCCTTGATCCAGACGCACTAGAACAACACATGCCGTTGTCGCGAGAACACGACGTGCTGTTGCTTGTGTGTTGGTCTGCTATGTAAGCGATACCCTTCGAGGAGCTTTCAGCCATGCAAGCACACGTCCTAGCTCATGCCGCACCTTCGGTGCCGAACAGGCATAGAGCCCCTGGCTGCTGGTTTCCCTTTATCAGAATCTCGCCCAAAAACTATCGAGATAAAAATGAAAACCATCCACAGAACACTTGTGGTAATCGATCCCTTTCAATCCGAAGCTCAAATATTGCAAAGAGCCATATCGATCGCCAACCTGACCCAGTCACACCTGCACCTTTTAACCTGTAGTAACAAGCAGTCTGATCGTTCACCCCACCTGCTCGACATGCAGGACGCTCTTATCGAGCAAGGATTCAGCGTCAGCGCTCAACTGGCCTGGAATGGCAGCCCGCACAAAACCATCATCGCAGTCCAACAAGAGGAAGGGTGCAGCCTTGTCCTCAAACAACACCAGCCGGACAACCCACTGACCAAGTCCTTTCTCTCCCCCGATGATTGGGCGCTTCTGCGCTATTGCCCTTGCCCTATCTTGATCGTCAAAGCAGCTGTTCCCTGGACCAACGCCGTCATACTCGCGGCCGTCGATGCGGGTAGCACTGATATCGAACACCGCATTCTGCAAGCCGGGGTCGTCAGTCATGGTTTCGACCTCACCCAACTAACCGGCGGCAGCTTGCACCTGGTTAGCGCTTGCCCCTTCCCCACGCAGTCTTCTGCCGACCCGGTATTTCAACTCCGAGAGACTATCCAGTCTTATTACCGTGAACAGTGCAAAGCCTTGCAGGATGAGTTCGGCATCGACGAACAACATATCCACATAGAGGAGGGATCGGCCGAACTGCTGATTCCGCAGCTCGCACACCGGCTCAAAGCCGCAGTTACGGTAATAGGTAGCGTTGCCCGTACCGGCCTGGCGGGCGCGTTGTATGGCAACACCTCGGAAATGATCCTCGACTCCGTGGAAAGCGACGTACTGGTACTCAAAGCGAACGACGTAATCACTCATCTGGAAGAGCTGACCGCCCCTCCCTTAAGAGACGCAGCGATAAACGCCCAAGCCCACACCTGGCCTTACAACCACCCCATACGAGCGTCCAGATAAACCAACTGAGCTTGCCGACTCGCCGCCCTGACCATTCAGGGACGCGAGTCGGTTGATTCATTCACTTCGAGGGCAAGACCTGCCGTCTATTTAATCCAGCAAAAATAGGGGTCAGCCCGCAATCACGCTTCCATCTATTGAAAGAGTGCGGCGTGAGCGTATCCCTTGAAACTGCAGCTGCCTCGCGGCTAAACGCGCAGCTGCATGCCCTCATGCAGGAAGCGAGGGGCTATATAGCGCTCGTAATGCGCCTCGGACAACAAGAAGAACTCACGATCGATGGCGTCTCGCAACTCCGGCAAGCCCCAATCACGGAACTCGGGCAGCAAGACCATGCCATAGGCGTCCAACTGGTTAATCACCCGGGCACCTCGAGCGATCAGCTGGTATGCCCAGCAATAGGGTGACTGCTGGGGCACGAAGCGAATCTTGCGCTGTTCCAACTGATTGCGCAGACGAACGGTATCGAAAACTTCCAATTTGGCCGCCATCACCTGCACCAGGAGCACCTCCAGGCGCAGCCAGACGGCACGCTTTTCCTCATCGCTGTAGCGATTCCAGCTGATGACCTCATGATGGAAACGCTTGCAGCCACGGCAGACCAAATCACCGTAAACAGTGGAGCAAAGACCGACACAGGGTGTTTTGATGCGCTGATTGGACATAGCGGGAGAGATACATACAAGCGAACAGCTTGGCATCTTAGCCCTTTGTCTAAATCAGTTCACCCCTGCATGCCTCAGGGCTTTGACTTAACTTTATCCGCACATTGCAGTAGAATCGGCCCGCCTTTTATAGGCGCCAATGTCCGTTGGAAGCTGTTT
>JBFKAF010000206.1:0-6032 GCA_041621735.1 Pseudomonas sp. | reverse complement strand
GTGATGCAGGTCTCCGGCGGCTCGCAGTCGTTCAACGCGGTGAACACCCTGCGCGTGCTCGGGCGCTGGATGCGCATGTTCACCATCCCCAACCAGTCCTCGGTGGCCAAGGCCTATGAACAGTTCGAGGCCGACGGGCAGATGAAAGACTCCAGCTACCGCGACCGCATCATCGATGTGATGGAGGAGTTGTATAAATTCACCCTGCTGCTGCGCGAACAGAAGGATCACCTGACTGACCGCTACAGCGAGCGCAAGGAACAGGACCCGCAGGCCAGCTACGCGATCCTGCACGGCAGTGGCAGCGTCGAGGCGGCCAGCGCCTGAGGTGCTGCCAAATAAAAACGCCGGCTGCAAAGCCGGCGTTTTTGTACGCGGGGAAACTTAACCGCGAATGTTGTAGATGTCCTTCTCGGCGTGTTCGGCATAGTCGTACAGACGCTGCAGATAGGCCTTCTGCTGCGCCCATACCTTGCTCGCGGCAGGGTCGGCGGCGGCCGAGGCATCGACCACTTCGGCGGCCATAGTCTTGAGCTTGGCCAATACTGCGTCCGGCAGGCGGCGTACTTCCACGCCATCGGCCTGCAGTTGCTCCAGGGCTTCCATGTTGCGCGCGTCATAGTCGTCGAGCATGTCGGCGTTCACATCGCGCGCCGCGGCGCGGACGATGGCCTGCAGATCGGCTGGCAGGGTTTCCCAGGCCTTGATGTTGATGTCCAGCTCGAAGGTGACGTTCGGCTCCTGCCAGCCCGGGGTGTAGTAGTACTTGGCCGCTTTGTGCAGACCCAGCGCCAGGTCGTTGTACGGGCCGATCCACTCGGTGGCGTCGATCGCACCGGTTTGCAGGGCGGTGAAGATTTCACCGGCCGGCATGTTGACCACGGTGCCGCCCATCTTGGTCAGCACTTCGCCGCCCAGGCCCGGGGTGCGCATCTTCAGGCCGACGAAGTCGTCGACCGAGTTGATTTCCTTGTTGAACCAGCCGGCGGTCTGTACGCCAGTCGCGCCACAGGCCATCGGCAACACGCCGAACGGCTTGTAGACTTCCTCCCACAACTGCATACCGCCGCCCTTGTGCAGCCAGGCGTTCATTTCCTGGGCATTCGGGCCGAACGGCAGGGCGCAGAAGAACTGCGCGGCCGGCACCTTGCCTTTCCAGTAGTAGGGCGCACCGTGGCCCATTTCCGCGGTACCGCGGGACACCGCATCGAACACCTCGAGTGCCGGTACCAGCTCGCCAGCGGCATAGATCTTGACCTTCAGGCGGCCATTACTCATTTCCTCGACCAGCTTGGCGAAGCGTTCGGCACCGACGCCGACGCCGGGGAAATTCTTCGGCCAGGAGGTGACCATTTTCCAGTTGAAAGTCTCAGCCTGCGCGCCTTCTTGGGGCTTGCCGGCGGTTTCAGGTTCTTTGCCACAGCCAGCCAGTGCGGTGGCGGCCAGGCCAACGCCCGCGGCTGTGAGAATTTGACGACGTTTCATGCGAAGCTCCTTCTTGTTGTATTGGTCTGACCACAGGATCGCTGTTGCCAGACTGTGCCTGCGTAACATAGGGGCAAGTGACCCTCAAGCCTAGTAGATACGACTAAAGTTGTAGTGGCATTGCCGCGATAAGACCGGCATGCCTAGAATCGCCGGTTTTCTCGCGCCTCCTCACCCATAACGATAAGGACTCGACATGTCCGACCAACCTCCTCTACCGCTGCGCCTCGCCCGTGCCCTCGATGCACTGAACCAGCGCTTCGGCCAAGCCTGCGCCTGGCTGACCCTGTTTCTGGTGCTCGGTACCGCGATCGTAGTGATACTGCGTTACGGTTTCGGCATCGGCGCCACCGCCCTGCAAGAAGCCGTACTTTACGCCCACGCCCTGGTGTTCATGGGCGCCGCGGCCTGGGCTCTGCAACGCAATGCCCACGTACGCGTGGATATTTTCTATCAGAAGTTCAGCGGCCGGCGCCAAGCCCTGGTGGAGATCTTAGGCAACCTGCTGTTCCTCCTGCCGCTGTGCCTGTTCCTCGGCTGGAGCAGCTGGGATTACGTCGCCAACTCCTGGTCGACCCTGGAGGCCTCCAGCGAATCGGGTGGCCTGGCATTCGTTTACCTACAGAAAAGCATCATCCTGGTGCTGGTTGTCAGCCTGGTGTTGCAAGGCCTGTCCGACTTGATCAAATCCTTTTACTTGCTCGCCGGTCACCTGCCCGCGTCGGAGGTGAAGCATGGCTGAGTTAATGCCGATTCTGCTGTTCGCATGCATTTGTCTGGCGCTGATGGCCGGCTACCCGGTGGCCTTCACCCTCGGCGGCATGTCCCTGCTGTTCGCCGGCATCGGCGTGCTCACCGGCACCTTCGATGCCACCTACCTGAGCGCCCTGCCCAACCGCCTGTTCGGCATCATGAACAACCAGACCATGCTGGCGGTGCCGCTGTTCGTGTTCATGGGGGTGATGCTGGAGAAATCGCGGGTCGCCGAAGACTTGCTGGAGTCTATGTCGCGACTGTTCGGCACCCTGCGCGGCGGTCTGGCGATTTCCGTCTGCGTGGTCGGCGCCCTGCTCGCCGCCAGCACCGGCATCGTCGGCGCGACCGTAGTGACCATGGGCCTGCTGGCATTGCCGACCATGCTCCGGCGTGGTTACGATCCGGCTATCGCCACCGGTACCCTGGCCGCCACCGGCACCCTCGGGCAGATTATTCCGCCGTCGATCGTCCTGGTGTTGCTGGGTGACGTGATGTCCAGCGCCTACCAGCAGGCGCAACTGAAAATGGGTATTTTCTCGCCGAAAACCGTGTCGGTCGGCGACCTGTTCGTCGGCGCCTTCATTCCCGGCATGCTGCTGGTCGGCCTGTATATCCTCTACATCATCGGCGTCGCCGTGCTGCAGCCGAAGAAGCTGCCGGCGCTGCCCCAGGAGGAACTCGGCCCGATCGAGTGGGGCAAGCTGTTCAACGCCCTGCTGCCGCCACTGCTGCTGATCGCCGCGGTGCTCGGCTCGATTCTCGCCGGCTACGCCACCCCCACCGAAGCGGCCGCCCTCGGCGCACTCGGCGCCATGCTGCTGGCGATCAGCAAGCGCAAGCTGAACTTCGCGCAGATGCGCGAGGTGGCCTATGGCACCACCGAAATCAGCACCATGGTGTTCCTGATCCTGATCGGCGCCTCGCTGTTCTCCCTGGTGTTCCGCGGCTTCGGCGGCGAAGTGCTGATCGAGGACGTGTTCGCCCAGCTACCGGGTGGCGTGCTCGGCGCCTTCTTCCTGGTGATGCTGGTGATCTTCCTGCTCGGCTTCATCCTCGACTTCATCGAGATCACCTTCGTGGTGGTGCCGATTGTCGGCCCGGTGTTGCTGGCCATGGGACTGGACCCCGTGTGGTTGGGCGTGATGATCGCGCTGAACCTGCAGACCTCCTTCCTCACCCCACCGTTCGGCTTCGCCCTGTTCTACCTGCGCGGCGTCACCCCGCCCGCAGTGCAGACCAGCACCATCTACAAGGGCGTGCTGCCGTTCATCCTGATCCAGCTGATCCTGCTGGTGGTCGCCTATCAGTTCCCAGGCCTGATCACCTGGCTGCCGGAACAGGTCTACGGCAAGTAATCCCCCTGCGCCCTCTCCCATCCACGGGAGAGGGCTACCCCTCCGATCCTCGCAGCAGCTTACTCACTCCTCAGCGCCTCCACCGGGTGCAGCCGCGCCGCCTGCCGTGCCGGGGCCAGGCCGGCGACTACGCCGATAGCAACCGACAGCAGCAGCGCCAGCAGCAGGAACAGCGGCTGCAGCGATAACGGCAGCTCCGGCAACCCCAGTTGCAGCAGGCCCAACAGCAGCGCCATCAACAGCAAACCGAGCACGCCGCCGGCCAGGGACAGCAGCACCGCCTCGGCGAGGAACAGGCCGAGCACCTGTCGCGGGGTGGCACCGATGGCGCGCAGCAGGCCGATTTCGGCGGTACGCTCGCCGACCGTGGTGGTCATGATGGTGAGGATGCCCACCGCGCCGACCAGCAAGGAGATGCCGCCCAGGGCGGCCAGGGCCAGGCTCAGGGTGGCCAGCACCCGATCCAGGCTGCCGAGCATGTCGTCCTGGGCGGTCAGACGGAAATCCTCCGCGCCGTGCCGCTCGCTGAGCAGCCGGCGGATTTTCTCGCTCAAGCGCGCGGAGGTGGTGCCAGCGTTGAACACCAGGTTGATCTCCATCACCCCTTCACGGTTGAACAGGCTCTGCGCCCAATCCACCGGAATGTAGGCGATATCGTCCAGATCGAAACCGAGCAACTGGCCCTTCTCCGCCATCACCCCGATCACCCGGAAGCGCGTACCGCCGACGCGGATCAACTCGCCCACCGGGTTGCGTGTACCGAACAGCTCACGGCGCAAGCGCGCACCGAGCACCGCATAGGGCGGCGAGCGGCCATCGCGCGCCTGCGGCAGGTACTGCCCGAGTGCCAGCTTGAAACGCCAGGCCTCGGCCAACTGGTAACCGCTGCCGAAGATGTCGCTGCGCCGCGAGCGCGCGCCGAACTGGATGTCGCCGCTACCCTGGATTACCGGCACTACCTCCTCGACATTCGGCAGACGCCGCAGGGCATCGGCGTCGGCCAGGGTCAGCGGGCGCACGCTGCTGAGCAGGCTACCCAGGCCACCGGTCTGGGTCTTGCCGGGATGCACCGCGATGATCCGCGTGCCGAACTGCGAGAAACCCTCCATGGCATAGCCGCGCAGCCCCTCGCCGATAGCGGTGAGCAGCGCCACCGCGGCGATACCGATGGCCACCCCGAGCAGGGTCAGGCCACTGCGCAGTGGGCGGCGGGTCAGAGCCGAGCGGGTCAGGCTGAAGCCATCTCGCCAGTGCATGGCGGTTCTCCTGGTTAGCCGGCCGATTGCAACGCCGCTTAGCCGCGCGCAGTAGTTTTCAACAGCCGGTTAGCGGGTGCCCGGCGGACGCAGCGCCATCACCGGTTGCAGCTTCGCCGCCTGGCTGGCCGGCAACCAGGCGAACAGCAACGCCGTGGCGAACGCCAGCAGCACGGCGCCGAGGCGCGCCCACCAGGGCGCATAGAACGGCAGTCCCGTAGCCTGCCGGCCGAGCCAGAGCAGTGTCTCGCCGAGCGCCAGACCGCTCAGGGCGCCGACCAACGCCAGCAGCGCGGCCTCGCCGAGAAACAGCAGGCGCACCTGCGCCGCCGTCGCGCCGACCGCCTTGAGCAGGCCGATCTCGGCGGTGCGCTGGCTGACCGCAATCCAGGTCACGTTCATGATCAGGATGCCGGCCACCACCAGGCTGATGGCGGCGATCCCGGCCACGGCCAGGGTCAGCACCCGGAGGATGTCGTCGAAGGCGCTGAGCATGCTGTCCTGGCTGATCAGGGTGACGTCCTCCTCGCCCTCGTGGCGCGCCTTGAGCGTGGCGAGGATCTGCCGCTTGGCGCTGGCCATGAAGCTCGGCCCACGCACCTCGGCGAACACCCGAAACAAGCCTTCGCGATTGAACACCGCCTGGGCGCTGGCCACCGGAATCACCAGCAACTCACCGAAGTCCATGCCCAAGGCCTCGCCCCGTTCGGCGAGGATGCCGATCACCCGAAAACGCCGGTCGCCCACCCGCAGCCATTCGCCCAGGGCCGGGGCACTGCCGAACAGCTCGCGACGCAGCGTGGCGCCGATCACGCAGAAGGCGCCGGCCTGGTGCGGCTGCAACTGCGGCAATGCCCGGCCCTGGGCGACCAGCAGTTGGCGAATGGCGAAGAACTCGTGGGTGGTGCCGAGGATGAAGGCCTCGCGCGTGCGGTTGCCGGCGTTCACCTCTGCCTGCCCGGCCTGCAGCGGCGCGACCCGGCGAATCAACGGCAGGCGCGCGATGGCCTGGGCGTCCTGCAGGGTCAGGTCGCGCGGTGCCAGACCGCTGATCGGCGGCAGGCCACCGCTGGTTTCCTTACGCCCGGGCAGCACGATCAGGGTGTTGCGGCCGAGCAAGGAAAACTCGCCGAGGATGAAGGTGCGCGCGCCCTCGCCGAGACCGGTCAAGAGAATCACC
>JBFKAF010000205.1:0-6041 GCA_041621735.1 Pseudomonas sp. | reverse complement strand
GCCTTGTCCATATCGCAGTCGGCGAAGACGATGCCGGCGTTCTTGCCGCCCAGCTCCAGCGACACCTGGCGCACGCCCTTGGCCGCGGCGCGCATGATGGTTTCGCCGGTGCCGGTCTCGCCGGTGAAGGTGATGCCGTCGACGTCCGGGTGGGCGGTGAGGAAGGCGCCGGCCGAGTTGCCGCCGAAGCCGTGCACCACGTTGTACACGCCGGCCGGCACGCCGGCGGCGTTCATCACTTCACCGAGCAGGGCGGTGGTGGTGGGCGTTTCCTCGGACGGCTTGACCACCACGGTATTGCCGCAGGCCAGGGCCGGGCCGACCTTCCAGGTCATCAGCAATAGTGGAAAGTTCCACGGGCTGATCACCCCAATCACCCCCTTGGGCCGGCGTACGCCGTAGTTGAGCGCACCGGCGCCGTCCGGGGTGGCCATCTCGAAGGCTTCGTTGGCGACATTCTTCAGCAGGTCGGCGAACACCTTGAAGTTGGCCGCCCCGCGCGGGATGTCGATGTGGCTGGCCAGGGATTTCGGCTTGCCGGTGTCGAGGCATTCGGCCTCGAGAAACTCGTCGAAGCGCGCCGTGATGCCATCGGCCACGCGATGCAGAATCTCCGCGCGCTCGGCCACCGTCATCTTGCCCCAGGGACCCTTGAGCGCGGCGCGGGCGGCCTTGACCGCGGCGTCGACGTCGGCGCGGCCGGCCTCGTGGACGCGGCCGATCACCTGGCCGTTGGCCGGGTTGATGTCCTCGAAGGTGCGGCCGCTGGCCGAACCGACGAAGGCACCGTTAATGAAATGCTTGATCTCTTTCATCTGCGCAATCTCTACATAGGTCGAGCCGAGCCTTCAGGTCAGCACGGTCATGAATCGTTCGTTGAGCACCCGGTCGTGATAGAAGATCGCCTTGCCCAGGTCCTTAGCCATCCAGGTCACCGGCTTGTGATCCGGGTAGTTGTAGTCGCCGCCGCAGAACACCTCGTTGCGGTTACCGGACGGGTCGAAGAAGTAGATGGTCTTGCCGTGGGTCAGGCCATGACGGGTCGGGCCGATGTCGATCGAGGTGTCGGTCATGCTGATCAGGTCGGCGGCGCGTAACACATCCTCCCAGGTCTCTAGGAAGAATGAGGCATGATGGAGCTTGTCCTTCTCTGCATGCTGGATAAAAGCCACATCGTGGGCCTTGGTCGACAAGCTGAGAAACTGGGCCAGGCGTGTACCGTCGGCATCGATCACTTGCTCGGCCAGGTAGAAGCCGAGTACCTCGGTGAACAGGCGCAGGGTCTCGTCCAGCTCATCGCCGTACAGCAGGCAATGGTCGAAGCGCTGCGCGCGCATGCCCTTGAGGCCGCGCGGCCAGGCTTCCGGGTTGACCTCCTCGAGGCCCCACTTGCCGGTGACCTGCTTCTGCGCGAACAACTCGAAGCGGTGTCCGGACGGCGAGGTGAACTGCACCCGCCGGCCGCAGTCCTTGAGTTCGCCGGCCGGCAGTTCTTCCACCAGGCAGCCGAACTCTAGCAGCTCGCCGGCCAGGCGGGTCAGGCAGGCATCGTCGATCACCTTGAAGCCCATGAAATCCATACCCGGCTCGTCGGCCTCGCGTAACACCACGGAGAATTTGTCAACTTCAGTCCAGGCCTTCAGATAGACACGGCCCTGGTCGTCACGGTCCATCTCGATCAGGCCCAGCAACTCGACGTAGTGTTCCAGGGCCTTGCCCATGTCCAGTACACGCAGCTGCACGTGGCCCGGGCGCATTACACCTTTGTTCATGACGTCACCTTTTCTCTTTGTTGTGGGTCGACCGTGTTTTCATAGCACGGCTTTGAATAACGCTCGATACACAGATCGCTACGGGCAAACAGTCGGCAGGCCAGGGCGTAGCCTTGTTCGCGGGCCTCTACCGGTACGTGCTTGCAGCTCATACGCCCGCACTCGTAGTCACCGGCCAGCACCCGCACCTTACACAGGCCACAACCGCCGCCGCGACAGCCCACCGGTAGACAGTGCTTGCCCTGGGCCTCCATCGCACGCAACACTGATTGCTGCGGCCGGCAGACAAAGCCCTCTCCATCAGGCCGCACAGTGATTTCAAAGACCGCTGACATATCTCCCTCCGTTCGCTCCAGGCGGAAGCGGAGGAGTTTCACTGGCGACCGCGAAGGCGCCGCTGTAGGACATCAAAAGACAAATGTTGAGCGGTTCGACCGCCTTGATCGCGCTTGCCAGGGAAATCCTGAGGGCCAATGCCTGAGCACTGACGGTCAAGGTAGAACGGAACGAGCAAGACACCTTGTTATTGTTGTGCACTGTTATCTCCAGCGACGTGCTGCGTGTTGCGGCCCACTGACGCCAGTGGCCGGCAGGCTGTCCGTGCTTAGATCAACTTCTACGTGTAGTTAAAGATCAAGCGGTTCTCATCGACGTCGGCCTGGTGGTTGGAACGCGCAGTGACATTGCGCCGCAGACGCTCAGACTCTTAAGCGAGCCCCTCTGAACCACGTAGCCGATGTCCAGATCGCGCTCGAATTGTTTGCCCTCGAAACCGCGCCAGGCGTCGATATTGTCACCCTTGACGTAGCGCACCCCGGCTACGGGGCTCCCAACCCAAGCGTGCACGGGCCTCAGTTAGGTCGGCGTCGAGGTCATGGTTCCATAGCCAGTCGAAGCGGGTCGCCAGCACTTCCCCCAACAGTTGTTCGTTCGCACCGACAATGGGGTCGCGCAACTCGTATAGCTCGCCGGTTTCCAAGGAGGTTCGCTGCACGCGACAGGCACGAGGTCGGCGCAGGTTGTCGTAAGCTTCAAGCAGTTCGGCGAGGTTGCCTGCATCGGTCCGAGTATCGCCCAACAGGCGGGCGAGGAAGTAAGCGTCCTCAAGTCCTTGGCCGGCACCGGCCCCTTGGTGCGGCAGCATGGCGTGCGCTGCGTCGCCGATCAGGACGACCCGACCGTGCACGTAGCCTGGCAGCTCCACCAGGTCATGCAGTGCCCAGATAGTTGGTGTCGGGATGCACTCCAGCACGGCGCGTGCGGCATCGCCCCAACCCGCGAAGGCATCGAGCATCTCGCGCTGGCTCACCTCGCGCACCCAGGGGGCGTCCGCGGGCCAGGTCGGCTCCGGCTGGCTACGGTCGGAGATGAAGGCCACCACATTGATAATTCGACCATTTCTCACCGGAAAGGTAAGAATATGGCCGTCAAGTCCTAAGTACATCTGCGGCACGTCTACTAAGTGCTCGTCAATGCCGTGGACCCGAAAAGCTTCTCGCAAGTGCAGGCTGTCGACCATCCCCCGATAGGCACAGGTGCCGCTGAAGCGTGGTGCCTGCGGGGCCAACCCCTGACCTTCCAGCACATGGTTACGCAGCGCTGACTTGATGCCGTCGGCACCGATAAGTAGGTCGCAGGGGTACTCCGTGCCGTCGTCGAATAGCACTTTCAGTTCGTCGCTCTGCTGATCGACCTGGGTAGCGCGCTTTCCGAATTGGGTGATACCTTCTGGAAGCTGGGCTGCTAAGGCGTCGAGGAAATCCGCCCTGTGTACCGAGGACTGGCCCACTCCTGGAGTGATGGTAGCTCCCAGATAGCTAGCATCGCTGCCGCGCCGCCATTCAAACCACACGTCCTCCCAGGGCTCCGGGGTACGGTCGGCGACGTGCAGGTAGGTCTCGCCCAAGCCCAAGCCGGCAATGGCGCACACAGCGTTGGGGCCGAAGGACACGCCGGCACCCACCTCACCGAATGCCGGCGCGGACTCGAAGAGCTGTACTTGGAGATGGGAGTGGCGGCACAGACCCAGTGCCAAGGCAACGCCGGAAATTCCGCCGCCGATGATACCGATGCGCAATGCAGGTTTCTTGTTGTTCATGCTGGTACTCGTGATGGCTTTATTGTTGGCTTATGACCAACGATAGCGAAGCCAGCACTATTGATAAATACACCATGTCCTATATGCTATATTATCAACGTGAATATTACTGTCGGCCCGGCGGGGCGTCGGGTGCAACCTGAGCGAGGCTCCATGGAACTGCGTGACCTAGATTTAAACCTGCTGGTGGTGTTCAACCAGTTGCTGGTCGACAGGCGCGTCTCTACCGTTGCGGAGAGCCTGGGCCTGACCCAACCTGCCGTGAGCAACGCCCTGAAGCGCCTGCGCACCGCGCTGCAGGACGACCTCTTCGTGCGCACCTACCAAGGCATGGAACCCACGCCCTACGCTGCGCATTTGGCCGAGCCCGTTGCCCTAGCCATGCACACCCTGCGCGAAGCCCTGCATCACCAGGAGCGCTTCGATCCGCTGACCAGCGAGCGCACCTTCACCCTGGCCATGACCGACATCGGCGAGATCTATTTCATGCCGCGGCTGATGGATGCGCTCACTCGCCAGGCACCCCATTGCATGATCAGCACCGTGCACGACAGCTCGGTGAGCCTAGTGCAGGCCTTGCAGGATGGCACCGTGGACCTGGCCGTGGGCCTGCTGCCCAACCTGCAGGCCGGCTTCTTCCAGCGCCGGCTGCTCCACAACCGCTACGTGTGCCTGTGTCGCAAGAACCATCCGGCCACCCGCGAGCCCCTGACCCTGGAGCGTTTCTGCGCCTACGGCCATGTACGCGTCATCGCCGCTAGCACTGGCCACGGCGAAGTAGACACCCATATGGCGCGGGCCGGCATCCGGCGCGACATCCGCCTGGAGGTTCCGCACTTCGTCGCCGTCGGCCATATCCTCCAGCGTACGGAGCTGCTCGCCACCGTGCCCGAGCGCTTCGCCGACTGCTGCGTGGAGCCCTTCGGCCTGAGCGTCCTGCCGCACCCCATCGCCCTGCCGGAAATCGCCATTAACATGTTCTGGCACGCAAAATACCACAAGGACCTAGCCAATATCTGGTTGCGGCAACTGATGTTCGAGCTGTTTTCGGATTGAGTGACAATCCGAGCCGATCGATGCGACCGGCAGTGATCTTGCGCAGCCCGCTTGCACATTGGTTGGCAACGGGGGAAGCTCATCAACTAGGAGGCTGTCGGACTTGAGCCCCGCAGGCAGATAGAGCATCGAATTTTCCGGAAAGCAGGCGTTTTTTAGCTGTTTTTCCGGATTTATGCTTATTTTTTGCTCAATTGCCGATTTGCCGGCGCAGTACGGCCATACGTTTCAGATTCCATGCCAGGCACACCAGAGTCCATTCGCCGCTGACCTTTTCCACGCCACGCAGCGAGAATTGCCGAAATCCCAACACCGAGTTGATGATTCCGAACACCGGCTCGACCGTTTGCTTGCGTAGTGCATACCGCGCACGACCCACCTTGGTTTGCAGCTTGTGCCCCACGTGCTGCGCCGGGGTGGCGCCGGCGGCCTGGGGCGGCGGTTCGGTGAAGCGCGCGCAGGGCGACGGGTGATGCTCCTTTCGCTTGACCGCCATCAGCGGCTCGGTACCGTTCGCGGTACAGGCACTGGCGTTGGCGGCGCTGTAGTAGCCGCTAACAGTCAGCAGTTCGGTGGGTTTACCCAGCGTGGCGGGTAATTCGGCCTGTTGCGCCAGCATTGGTACAACCTGTTCCTTGTCGTTGCAGGCCTGGGTTACGGCTGGTGCCACCACCAGCATGCTGGTCGTATCCACGGCTGCCTGGGCGTTGTAGGCCTGTTCGAAGCCGCCGCCGGATTCTTCAGCCTTTCAACACTCAGTCTTGAGGATCATCTTGGTTTAGTGATCTCGCCTCAATCCCCGTTGTCAGCAGGTTACATCACCCTGCTGGCATGCCGCAGGTCACTGCCGCTCAGACTCACCACCGTCACAGTCGGTGGGGTGTTTGGTTCTTCATCATGAGCCCCAGTTCAACATTCCAGATAGACTCGTGGTTCATTTGAGCATCCATGCTCGCCCTGAACTCCGGGCACACTATAGGTGATATCAGCGACCCAGGCCAGATTGACCGCTTCAGGATTGAACTGCCGGTTCAGAATATTGCCCGCTATCGGCAGGTCATGCTTGCTGTCTGTTGTATGGACAAACTTGCGCCTCCAGGTTGGACGGAGTTGGT
>JBFKAF010000204.1:0-6067 GCA_041621735.1 Pseudomonas sp. | reverse complement strand
CAGGTCGGCGCCAGCCTGCCCTCCTTGCCCGCCAGAGAGCTGGCGCAACCGCTGCTGCGGCGTCTCAGCGAGCTGGGTTTCCAGGAAGACAGTGCGAGTCCACTGCGCCCACAAGCGGCCTTGCTGCACCAGGTTCTGCAGCGTCGCCGCGGGCAACCCTTGTCGCTGGCATTGATTGCCCTGGAGCTGGCACGGCGTCTGGAGATTCCCCTGCAGGGGGTGAATTTCCCCGGTTATTTCCTCCTGCGCGTGCCCGGCGCCGACCACCTGCTCGACCCCTGCGGCGGTCGCCGACTGTACCCTCGCGACTGCCGTGAACTGCTCAGCCGGCAGCTCGGCACCCACGCCGAACTGGCGGCCAGCCACCTGCAAGGCTGCACGGGCGCCGACATGTTGCAACGGCTGTCGCGCAACCTGCGCCAGCTGCACCTGGCGGACGAGGACTATCTGGCGGCCTTGAAAGATGCCGAGCGCGTGCTGCAACTAGGCGCCCCGACGGTCGCCGATCACCTGGCCCGCGCCGAGCTGTACCAGCGCCTGGAGTGCCCGCATGCCGAGCGCTTCGACCTGGAGCGCGCGCTGCTGCTGTGCGATGAGCCGGCGCAACGCATGCTGCTCGACGAGCGATTGCGACAACTGGCAAAGACGCCGGCCCTGCATTGATCCGCATCGGTCGTCCGCCAATCCCGGCCGTTACCAGGCCGTAGCCTGGATTAGCCTAGGCGTAATCCGGGAGAGCGCTGCCCCGGATTACGCTGCGCTAATCCAGGCTACGAATTTCTATATGCCGATAGCGCGCTGCGTGCCGGCTACAACAACCCCAGCGTCTTGGCCCGCGCCACCGCCTGGGTGCGGCGCGCCACGCCGAGCTTGCCGTTGATGCGCCGGGCGTGGGTTTTCACCGTGTGCAGGGAGATGAACAGTTGCTCGGCGACTTCCTGATTGGAGCAGCCCTGGGCAATCAACCCCAGCACCGTCAATTCGCGACAGCTCAACAGCGCATCAGGCATCACCGGCACGCTGTCGTCCAGCGGCAGTTCAGCGCTTGCCTGTGCCTCGAACCAGCCACAGTGGTAATTCAGCTGTTGACGCAGGGCCTGCCCCATCTGCCGCGCGTAGAGCACCGCTGCATTGTCCGCAAATGTGCTGCAGGCCGCGGCATAGCTCAGCCACAGCTCACTGGCGAGTGCCTGGCGACCCTGCGCCAGCGCCTGATCGAGCAACTCCCGTAGCGCCTGGCGAACGTCTTCGCCCTGTTCCAGGTCGAGGCGTAACAGCAGATGCTGCAAACGCGGCACCAGCTCGGGGAACAAAGGTGGAGGCAGCATGGCCTGAACCCGCTGCCGATGCTTGAGCACCCGGCTCACCGCCTCGCGAGCGCGCTGATGATGCCCCTGCCACACCCACAATTGGCTACTGGCCAGCAGCAGGACACCGCGATACAGGCTGTCCGCCACCCGCTGGCGCTGCATCAGGCGCTCGGCTTCGGCCAGCAGGGCAAAGGCCGCGGGAATGTCCTGCTGGCGCGCCGCCAGCTCCGCCAGCCCCAGGTAGCCGTGGAAGGCGCTGGGGTCGCCATAGTGCAAGGCCTCATCGAGACCGGCCTGCAGCCGCTTGGCGGCTTCCTCCAGGTGACCTTGGCGCAGGGCCAGGCGCCCCACGCGCATGGAAATACGCCCCCATACCGGAGTCTGTCGCAGCAACGGCGCGTTCAGCTGGTCGCGCACCCTGAGCATCAGCACCTGGGCACGTACAAATTCGCCCCGCGACTCCAACAGCAAGGCATGATCGAGCTCCAGCAAGGCCTCGAACACCGCGCTGCCCTGGCGCCGGGCCTGCTTCAACGCCGCATAACCGAGATGCTGCGCTTCCTCCAGACGCCCCTCGCCGATGGCCATCTGGGTCAACACCGACCGGCACAACAAGGCCTGCGCCCAGGCACCTTCGGGGAGCACGTCCAGGGCCTCGAGCAGATGGCTGCGAGCCTCGACCGCGCAGCCTCGGCCATAAGCGGCAATACCGCGCAAGGCCTGCCACTGGGCGAACAGCTCGCGCATGCGCTCGGCATCGCCACGCGGCTGGAAGCGCTCCAACTGGTCGGCGCAGGCTTGCGCCTCGTCCAGACGCCCAACCAATAGCAATGCCCAGGCATTCAACAGAATCAGCCGCGGGGTGCTGGCCAGCAGGCTCTCGGGCAGTTCGCCGCGCCAGCGCAGGATCAGCGCCAGATCCTGGCCCTGCAGCAGCTGCTCTTCGGTAAAGCGTTCGAGAAAGCTGGCCGCGACCTCCGGCTGCCCGGCCTTGAGCGCGTGCTCCAGCGCCGTGGGTACATCGCCCTGGGCGGCGAACCACTGGCTGGCGTGCAGATGCAGACTGCAGCAGGGTCCAGCCGGCTGGGCACGTTGCAACAGAACGGCCAGCGGCGGGAACACCTCGAGCCAGTCGGCAGCGCCATTCACTTCATTGATGAACAGGCCGCGCGCACGCAATTCCTGCAGCCAGCCGGCGCCCTCGCCCACCCCCAGCAGGTGTTCGCAGAGTTCGGCGTTGAACCGTGGAATCTGCACCAGTTGACCGAGCGCATGCAGCAGATCGCTCGGCAGACCATGCAACACTTCGTGCTCGACGTAGTCGCGCAACAGCGCGCTGTACTCCTCGCAAAGCGGCGCGCCACCGACCTCGCGTTCGCCCTGGGCGGCCAACAGCTGCAGGCGCAGCGCCGCCGGCCAGCCGCGGGTCAGCGCACCCAGGCTGTCGGCCCAGGCCGCCCGGGACGGGTCCACCTGCTGCAACCAGGTGCCGATCTCGTCCGCGCTGAACGCCAGCTCCGCAGCGCCCAACTCGAACAACTCGCCCTCCAGCAGCAAGCGTGGCAAGTTGCAGGCCGGCCGCCGCCGACTGCCAAGCCACCAGTTCAAGCCAGGCGCGGCAACGCTGATCAGCCTATCGAGGCACGCATCGAGGTCGGCATCGGGCTCGCGCGGATAGTCGTTGAGCATGATCCACAGCGCACGCTGCTCTCGTTCCAGGGCTGCCAGCAGCTGCACCTCGGTAGAGGCTGGCGGATAACCAAGGGCGATGGCCAGGTGTCGACAGAACTCCGCCGCCGACCAGGCATGACCACCGCAATTGAGCCAGAGCGGGGTGTAGTCGGGGGGGCAGGCACGGGCGCAATCGGCGAGTAACACCGACTTGCCGAAGCCGGCCGGCGCGATCAACAGACGCAAGCGGCAATCCTGCTCGAGCAGCCGGCGTTGCAACTGTTCGCGCTGGATATGCCCTGGAGGCAGCCGCTGCGGCGCACTCCTGTCACAGGACGGCACAGCGATAGGCGTAGAGAAGGCGTATGCGGTCATGGCGACTCGTAATTATTCTTATGCTGGGACCGACGCTCACGAGGCTAGCCGCCAATGCGCTGATCCGATAGTTCCATCACAGCCCCTGATAACGACCAATAAAAAGGCGGCCCGAAGGCCGCCCAATGACGCTGCAACTATGCTCCCTATGCGTCAACGCACGCCTGAGGAGCGCAGAGCCGCTGGGGTGTAGTCGGCGGCGCTGGCCTTGAAGCCGAACACGTAGGAGCTCTTCTCCTCGTTCTTCATGCCCAGGGCCAGGTAGCGACCGGCGACGATGTCGTAGAGGGCTTCCAGGGTATAGCCCGTCATTTCATGGTTGTAGTACTGCTGGGCATGCCCTTCGGCAACGCGCCACAATTGGCCGCGACCGTCGTAGTGGTCGACCAGGGCCAGCTGCCAGCTGTCCTCGTCGAAGTACATGTGGCGCTTGGCATAGATGTGCCGCTCACCCGACTTCAGCGTGGCCTCGACTTCCCACACCCGGTGCAACTCGTAACGGGTCAGGTCCTGGTTGATGTGGCCAGCCTTGAGCACCTCGTCGTAGGCCAGCTTGGGCGAGTCCAGCTTGTAGCTGTTGTAGGGGATGTACATCTCCTTCTTGCCCACCAGCTTCCACTCGTAGCGATCCGGCGCGCCGGAGAACAGGTCGAAGTTGTCCGCGGTGCGCATGCCGTCGGAAGCGGTGCCCGGGCCGTCGTAGGCCACCTGCGGGGCACGTCGCACGCGGCGCTGGCCGGCGTTGTAAATCCATGCCAGGCGCGGCTCCTTGACCTGGTCGATGGTCTCGTGAACCAGCAGCACGTTGCCGGCTAGGCGCGAAGGCGCGGTTACCCGCTGCTTGAAGTAGAGCAGGATGTTGCTCGCCTTGGCCGGGTCGACGTCGGGCATGTCGGCGGGGAAGGCAATCTCGTCCTCGAACTTGACCAGGCTGTAGGAGCCGTTGGTCTGCGGCGTGGCCTGGGTGATGTAGCGTTTGACGTTGCCGCCGCGGTAGCGGGTGATGTGGTTCCACACCACCTCGACCCCATTCTTCGGAATCGGGAAGGCGTAGTAGTGGCTGTCGCTGAAGTTCTGCAGACCGTTGCCACCGTCGACACTGGTGGTATTCAGGGCGCTACGTTTCGCTGCGGCATAGATCTCATCGGGCACCGCGGCGCTGCGATGGGTCGGATAGACCGGAATCTTGTAGCTGTCGCTGTAACGCTTGAGCATCGCCAACTGCCCGGGAGAGAGCTTGTCCTTGTACTGCTCGGCATTCGCCGCAGTGATGGTGAACAGCGGCTGTTCACTGGCGAACGGGTCGGCGAGAAAGCCCTTGTCATCAACCGCACCGGCGTTGGCCGGCAGACCGCCGTCCCAGGCCGGGATGCTGCCGTCGGCGTTGCCGGCCTTCTCCGCACCGAGCGGGGTCAGGCTGGTGCCCAGTTGCGCCGCCTCTTGTTCGGAGACCGCCGCCATCACACTGCTAGCCAACAGCGTCAGCGCCAGCGCACCGGTTTGCAGGATTCTTGTCGTTTTCATCATGTACGGATCCTTTGCGCGTGGTTGATCAGAAGTTCATACCGAAACTAAGGGCGACGAAGTCGCGGTCGGTGTTGGTGCTGTATTCACCGCCAAAGAAGTCGGTGTAACTGAGGCTGGCGTTATAAGTGTTCTGGTAGTCGGCGCTGAGGCCCACGCTGATCGCCTTGCTGCCTTCGTTGAAATTTGGCCCATAGCCGTCGACGTCATGCGACCAGGCGACGCTCGGGGTCAGGTTGATCCCGGCAATCACGTTGGGGTATTCGGCGCTGGCACGCGCCCGGTAGCCCCACGAACTGCTGGTGAAGAAGCCCTTGTCGTTACACTCATCCGGGTTGGCGGTGTTGAGCGCCGCCTGACATACACCTGGGGTCGCGAGTTCACCGATGCCGAAGACCGGATCGCGGCCGAAACGCAGCTCGCCGACGTCGTTGTCGATTCCGCTGACGTGGTTATAACCAACCTCGCCGAGCAGAGTCAGACGGCTGGCGCCGAGCACCCGGTCGAAGAACTGTACGGCCGTAATCTGGGCCTGGGTCACGGGCTTGCGCACATAACCCTTGATTTCCTCACCCGCGACGTTCCGCGCATGGCCGCTGGTAAAGACTGGCGAGAACGGCAGGGCCAGGGAGGAGAAGGTGAGATCGGTGGAGTTGATCCCGATCGGCATGTTCGGCCGATAACTGACTTCACCGGACAATGCGGTACCGCCGACGTTGGTCTGGAAGCTCAGGCCGTAGAGGCGGATGTCCTCCGGGTACTCGAGGAAATAGCGGGCATTTTGCGGAGCACCGTTGGTGCTGCGGAGAAAGCTGCCACTTGGCGTGCGGCTATGGTAATTCAGCGCATAGAGGCCGAACTCGGTGTCGTTCAGCGACTCGGCGAACCAGCGCAGGGCCACGCCGAACTGACCGCTGTCCCTGGCGTCGCGGTCGCCGGCGCGCGGGATAAAGACCGGATTGCCCGGCGCACCGCTGTTGTTCGACACACCGGGAGCCACGTCGGCACCGGCCACGACCAGGCGATCATCGCAACCATCGGCGGCAGTGTCGCTACCGGCGAAGAAAGTGCCACAGTTGTCGATGACGGTCTGATCCCATTCCAGCTGGTAGAACGCCTCCATGCTGACGTTGTCGGTCAGGCTCTGCGACAGGTAGAGCATGTTGACCGGAATCAGCCCTTCCTTG
>JBFKAF010000203.1:0-6091 GCA_041621735.1 Pseudomonas sp. | reverse complement strand
CGACCCAGATTACAAAAGCACCACTCGCGACGTCAAACGCCTGCTCAGCGAACTGCAGGCAGAAAAAGTCGACGGCGTGGTCATCGACCTGCGTAACAACGGCGGCGGCTCGCTGCAGGAAGCCACCGAACTGACCGGGCTGTTTATCGACCAAGGCCCTACCGTGCTGGTGCGCAACAGCGACGGCCGGGTTGACGTGCTGGCCGACGACGATGTCGGCACCTTCTACAGTGGCCCAATGGCCGTGCTGGTCAATCGCCTGTCCGCTTCGGCTTCGGAGATTTTCGCCGGTGCCATGCAGGACTATCATCGCGCCCTGATCCTCGGCGGCCAGACGTTCGGTAAAGGCACGGTGCAGACCATCCAGCCGCTCAACCACGGCGAACTGAAGCTGACCCTGGCCAAGTTCTACCGCGTATCCGGACAAAGCACCCAACACCAGGGCGTGATTCCGGATATCCAGTACCCCGACGTCATGGACACCAAGGAAATCGGTGAGAGCGCACTGCCAGAGGCCCTGCCCTGGGACAGCATCCGCCCGGCGATCAAGCCCGAACTGGACTCGATCAAACCTTTCCTGGCCGAGCTGAAAACCCGCTACGACAACCGCACGGCAAAAAACCCGGACTTCACCTTCACCCGTGACCGACTGAGCCTGGCGCAGAAACTGATGAACGAAACCACGGTCAGTCTCAACGAGAGCAAACGTCGCGCGCAGCTAGCCGACATCGAGGCCCAGCAACTGGTCATCGAGAACAGCCGGCGCAAGGCCAAGGGCGAAGCGCTGCTCAGCGAGCTGAAGAAAGAAGAGGATGAAGAGACGCTAGCGGCCGAAGACAAGAAGTCCAAACCGGAAGATGATGCCTTCCTCGCCGAGACCGGGCACATCCTGCTCGACTACCTGGGCCTCGAAACCCCTGTGGCAAAACACTAACGCGCCACTGTCATCAAATAGTCATCGATCTGTCGTGAAATGCAGGGGGCTGATAACACTATCAGCCCCTTCGCTTTTTCTGGATATCGAGACCCACCATGACCGTCACCGAGCAGTTGAGCGCTCTGGGCCACATCCTCGCACACGGCGACCTGCACAGCCTGTTTCAGCCCATCGTCTCCCTCTCTGAACGGCGCATCCTCGGCTATGAGGCCCTGACCCGCGGCCCCTCCAACAGCCCGCTGCACTCGCCAATCAACCTGTTTGCGGTAGCACGCCACGCCGGGCGTTTGGGCGAACTGGAGCTGGCTTGTCGCGCGAGTGCCTGCCGGCGCTTCAGCGAGTTGAAGCTGCAAGGCAAGCTGTTCCTCAACGTCTCCCCGGACTCATTGCTGGAACCCAGCCACCAACCCGGCCGAACCCTGCAGCTGCTGCAGAGCCTGGGTATTCCGCCGAGCCAGGTGGTGATCGAGCTGACCGAGCAATCGCCCACCGAGGACTTCGCCCTGCTCGACACCGCCCTGCACCACTATCGCGCCATGGGCTTTTCCATCGCCCTGGACGACCTGGGGGCCGGCTACTCGAGCTTGCGCCTGTGGTCGGAATTGCGCCCGGACTACGTGAAAATCGACCGTCACTTCATCGACGGCATTCACCTGGATGCGGTCAAGCGCGAGTTCGTCGGTTCAATTCTGCAAATGGCTAAAGCCTCGCGGGCCACGGTGATAGCCGAAGGCATCGAACTGGCCGAAGAGCTCAGCGTACTGTCCGAGATGGGCGTCGATCTGCTGCAGGGCTATTTACTCAGCCGCCCCCAGGAACAACCACCACGCGATGCACGCACCCTGCTGCCGAAACTCGACAGTGCGTCGGCGGTCTTGAGTGACGAGGGCTGTGACCTGACCGCCCTACTCAGCCAACAGTCGGCCGTGGCCCATGACACCCCGACCGCCGAAGTGCTGGAAGCTTTTCGCGCGCAGGCCAATCTCAACTCCCTGGCAGTGCTCAACGAGCAACAGCAGCCGGTTGGCATCGTCCATCGCCACTCGCTGTCGGACATCTTATTGAAACCCTTCGCCACCGAGCTGTTCGCGCGCAAACCGATCAGCCGCCTGATGAGCGACGACTTTCTCGCCGTCGAACTGGGTCAATCACTGCAGCAGGTCAGCCGCCTACTCACCAGCCGTGCACGCCAACGCGTCGAAGAAGACTTCATCATCACCCAGGGCGGCTGCTATCAGGGGCTCGGTCGGGTGATCGACGTGCTCAAACTGATTACCGAGCTGAAGATTCAGCAGGCCCGCTATGCCAACCCGCTGACCATGCTGCCGGGCAACGTGCCTATCCAGCAGTGCCTGACCCGCCTGCTGCAACAGAGCCGCGAAGCGGTGATCTGCTACGTGGATATCGACAGCTTCAAGCCGTTCAACGATCTCTATGGCTATGCCAAAGGCGACGAAGTGTTGCTGTGTCTGGCGCAATGCCTGAACGAACGGGTCGACCCGGCGCGCGATTTCGTCGGCCATATCGGTGGCGACGACTTCTTGCTGGTGCTCGGTTCGCTGGACTGGCGCGCCCGACTGAATCGGCTGCTGGAGGACTTTCAAGGCCAGTGCCGACGTTTCTACCGCGATGAGCACCTGCAGGCCGGCTGCATTGCCGCGCACAATCGCCAGGGCCAGCGCCAGGAGTTTCCGCTGTTATCGCTGTCGCTCGGCGTGGTGCATTTACGTCCCGAGCAGTGCGCAGAACTGGATGCCGGTCAGCTGGCCAGCCTGGCCTCGGAAGCCAAGCGCCACGCCAAGGCAGTGCCGGGTTACAGCCTGCATATCATCGACACGCAGAAACTGTCGGCGTGAACAACGTGCCCAGGTAAGACTCGCAACCAAGCGCGGCCGGGCGTAGCGCCAACCTAGCTAAACTACAGCCCCAACTCGCGCGCCCGCCGAGCAAAGCGCTCAGCTTGTTCGGCATCCGCGTGTAAGCCGCTAGCGCCGTCCCGATACAGAGCGGCCAGCCGCTGGGCGGCCAAGGGGTGACCGGCGGCCGCCGCCATCGACCACCAGCCCGCGGCCTGCAAGCCATCCGGCGCTTGCCGGGTATCGCCGGCCAGGCTCAATACGCCGAGCTGATAGGCAGCCTTGCCATCGCCAGCCGTGGCGGCCAGACGCAGCAGACGAACGCCCTCCTCGCGGGCGCCCAAACCCTGGCCACGAAACAGCAGAATATGTCCGTAAAAGCTTTGCGCCGCGACATCACCCAAGTTGGCCATGCGCGCGAACTGTCCCTCCAGCCAGCGCCAACCGCGTGGCTGCTTGACCAGCCATGGCCAGTGAAACAGCCGTCGAGCGATGACATAACTGATACGCGCGCGCAGGCGCCACAGCACCTAGTCTTCCTCGGGATAGCTGAACTCGAACACCCGCACCACTTCGGAAGCATGCCAGGAGGCCGCCGCAACGCCATCCGAAGCACCGCCAAAGCGACCTAGGCGGGTCACACAATCGAAGAAGCCGGTACGCGGTAAACGGCTGGCCCCCTGACTGATGACCAACGCGCTACGCAGCGGCCGCTCGGCACTCGCATCCAGCGCCGCCAGATGTTCCAACGCCGCGGTCAGGGTCTGCATTGCTGGCGTCGGCAGAGCCAAGCGCTCGATCAGCGCACGGTAGGTCAGCAGATGGCGCTGACGCCGAGCGTTCTCCAGCTCACCGAGCAACGCTTGCCAATGCTGGCGACTGATACTCACACTCACGATGCCGACTCCCAACCTGCCACACCCAGCGTCCAGGCCAAGGCGCGCTGAATAGCCGCATCCGGTTGGCGCTCGCCGCTTTCGATCATCCCAAGATAATGGGGGCTAATACCTACGGTACGCGCCAACTCTGCCAACGACAGGCCCTTCGCTTCCCGCAAGCCTGCCAACTGACTCAGCGCCGGCCTGACATCGGCTGCCGACTCGGACGCCGGCGTCGCGCGGCCAGCGGCCAGCAGCAACGCCTGGTAGTCGGCCCAAGGCAGCACCGCATATTCGGGTTCGCCGTCACGTTTGATTACTTGCACACTCATCTTCGACTCTCCATGGGAGGCAGTACCGACAACCTCAGCACGCTCCGTGCAGGCCCGCTATCTTAACAGTCCGATGACAAAAAGGTCGTGATCTAAACTGCCGGGCACTGAGCCGAGTGATGCTGCCGGAGTGCCTCTTTGCGCACACTGCCAATCCTCTGTCTTGCTAGCCGGAGCGCCTGGGGTGGCGCGCAAGAGCGGCGTGACGTAGGGCTGATTGCCCGACTACTCAATGGCGAAACCTGAATGGCCCAGGACTATGGCGCCTGCAACGTTGAATGCTCATCGCTGGGGAGCCGCTCGATGAGCTCGAGCCTGGCGGGGGTCTGAGCTTCCCGCCACGTGCGAAAAGCCGTTAGCTCATCGCTCCAGGTACGTAGCACCCAGGCCAGTACAGCCAGGTCATCAATCAACCCCACCCCCAGCAACCAGTCCGGCAATGCATCCAGCGGCGTTACGAAATACAGCAATGCCGCCACCACTGCCACTATCGCCTGAGCGCTGATCGCCCGGTACTCGCCACGCCACCACGCCAGGCAGAGACCTTGCAGCAGCCGCAAATCCTCCTTGAAACCCGCAAAGCGCTCGCCCTGCCTGGCGCTCTTACGCGCCACCGCCAAGAGCAAGCCGGGTAACCGGCCACGACTCAGAAAACGCTGTGCCAAGGGCAGGTAACGCGCAAAATTCCATGGAGTTTTCATCGTCACTCCTCGTCAGCCCGCATGCTGACTGGGTTGCTTCGGGTTATCCACTAAAGCTGTGGATAACCTTGTGAACAGTTTCTGAATTAGCCTAGCAAACGCCCAGCCCATGGGGCTCGACCACAGATCGGCCATTTTTTATCCAGACAATAAAAACCAAATAAATCAATGATTTACAAATTGCAAAAGGTTTCTGAAGAAACCCACTACAGGTCAGTGCAAGCAACTGGCGAAATGTGCATAACCGTAACATCGGCGCACCACGACAGCCCCGTTCAGACTCATCGGTCAGCTCTTGCTCGGCTACTTTTTAACCCTATAAACGACAACGCCCCGTCGAGACGGGGCGTTGTCGTTAGCCTACCGGATCATTGCTCGGTGGCAGCGTCCTGGGCAGCGGTATCCTTGATGCTCAGCAGTTCCAGTTCAAACACCAATACAGCATTGGCCGGGATTGCCGGGGTCGGGCTTTGCTCACCGTACGCCAGCTCGCTCGGAATGTAGAGCTTGTACTTCTCGCCGACGTGCATCAACTGCAGGCCTTCGACCCAACCCGGAATCACGCCATTGACTGGCAGGTCAATCGGGCTGCCGCGCTGAATCGAGCTATCGAACACGCTGCCGTCGGTCAGCTTGCCTTCATAGTGCACGGTCACCACGTCAGTGGCTTTCGGCTGGGCACCCTCGGCCTTGGTCAACACTTCATACTGCAAACCGGAATCGGTGGTCACCACCCCCTCGCGCTTGCCATTCTCGGCGAGGAAGGTCTTGCCGGCCTTGGCCGACTCTTCATTGAGTTTTGCCATGCGCTCTTCGGAACGCTTCTGCAGGAAACCAAAGGCCTCGGCCAGCTCTTCATCCTTCAGGCGCTGCTCTTTCTTGCCGATTGCATCTTCGATGCCCTGGGCAACGGCTTGCGAGTCCAGGTCATCCATGCCTTCCTGAGCCAGGCTCTTGCCCATGTTCAGGCCGATGCCGTAGGAGGCTTTCTGCGCCGGGGTTTTCAGTTCGACGCTGGTTTGCGAATCGCAACCCGCGAGAACCAAGCCCACCAGGGCGACCGCCGCCGCTAAACGATGCTGTTTCATGCTTATTCCTTGTTCGGAGCGCCCTAGGGCAATCGAGTGAAGGCGCGAGCTTAGCAGGCCGCCACGATCACTGGCTACCAGCATACGAGCCAAGAAATACGTATAAGTTCAGGTGCTTAGAGGTTTTTTAGGAAAATTGCAGCGAGCGCCGCGAAAGAGGTATTGCTGGGGTGAAGCGAGGGGGAAAATGGCGCAGCGGACGGGACTCGAACCCGCGACCCCCGGCGTGACAGGCCGGTATTCTAACCAACTGAACTACCGCTGCGCGTAACTTCAAAAAGCGAGTTTGGTGGGTGATG
>JBFKAF010000202.1:0-6096 GCA_041621735.1 Pseudomonas sp. | reverse complement strand
CTTGGCGAGCCGCCTCGTTAGCGCATAACTTCGTGGCTTCTGTCGGGTGTGAAGCTGCAAATCGAGGGGATGGGATGCGTATTGCCGTGTTGACGTTCGAGGCTTTCAATGAGCTGGATTCCTTTGTCGCTGCGGGTTTGCTCAACCGTATGCGCAGTCAGGGTTGGCAGGCACAGATAACCTGCCCGAGCGAGTACGTCACTTCAATGAATGGCGTAAGGGTACAGGCCCAGCAACTTTTGGAGTTCGCCAATCAAGCAGAGGTAGTGCTGTTCGGCAGTGGTATGCAGACCCGCGCGATTGCCGAGGACCGTGGCATTCTCGAGCGCTTGCAGCTCGATCCGCGGCGTCAGTTGATCGGCTCACAGTGTTCGGGCACCTTGCTGATGGCCAAGCTCGGGTTGCTCGGCGAGCTGCCGGCCTGCACCGATCTGACCAGCAAGCCTTGGGTCATCGAGGCGGGCATCCGCGTGCTGGACCAGCCGTTCTACGCCAAGGGTAATCTGGCCACCGCCGGCGGGTGCCTGTCGGCGCCCTATCTGGCGGCCTGGGTGATCGCCAAATTGGCAGGCGAGGGGGCCTGTGCCGAGGTGCTGCATTACGTCGCGCCCGTGGGCGAGAAGCAGGCATTCGTCGAGCGGGCGTTGGCCGTGGTTCGCCCCTATTTGTGAAGATGATGCGATTCGTGGGCTGGGGGCGTGCCGGGCATTAGCCTAGCGCGCAAATATCCTCTCCTCACGTCCTAGAACTGACCTAGCGCAACCATCATCCCAACCAGGCCGACAGCCAAACCAACGCATGAGACGTAAACCGCCTCACGCGATTCCAAGTGCCACGGCTGGCGTGGGTACTTCCCCAGGCTTATCAGCTTGACCACTGGCCAACCCAGCCAATAGAGCAGCGTGCCGAACAGGAAATCCAGCAAGACATAACCGATACAGCGGGCGGTGAGTTCGAGGAGGGTGTCGATGCTACTGTCTCTGCTCAAAGTCGGAGCGACGGTCAGGAGCCGGGCTTAAACCAGAACTCAACCTCGTCAGTTTCTTGGTTAAATTCGGCGGCATGCTCGACCCCGGCCGGCACGTGATACCAGTCGCCAACCCGGTAGGTGGTAGTGGCGCCGTCCATGCTCAGGATCAACGCGCCGCGGGTAATAACCCCGTAATTGTCGGTTTCATGGCTGTGCGGGGGAATTGAGGTGCCGGCGGGGTAGGAGGCAAACAGCACATCGCTGTCTTTGGCTTCGAGTTTGTACGCGTCGAAGCGACCGTCGTACATAGGCAGCGATCTGATTTTTTCAGGGTATTGTCCAGCCACTGTGTTGCTCCTTGTTATGTGGCATTTTGGGTTCTCGCGGCGAGTCGAGCGGAACCATCGATCAAGACTCGTTAGCCCCGCTATTCAAGCTCGCATGCTCGGCCAGCTCTGACTGGATGAAGGCGCTGATCATCGCTCGGTATACCTGTTCGGTAATGCGCGGGTCGGCACCCAGCTCTTGAGACAATGCCGTCACTTTAACAATGACCTGTTCGACCCGCTGGGGGGCTTGGACATCATCGGTGGTTTTTTTGAACCGCGCGGCGGCAGCGACATAGGCGCCGCGCTCTGCCAGCAGGGTTACCAGCTGGCGGTCGATGCGATCGATATTTGCGCGCACCTGCTCGAGTGAGCTGCAGTCAACTTCCATATTGCATCTGGCTCCTTATACCTTGTATCAACTGGCGATCAGTTGATGACGGCAACCTTACAGCGTTTCTTATGACGCCCAGTCCGGCTTATCGTCAGGCCAGCACCTTGCGTGCAGCGGTGTGTTCCTCGGGGGCAGGGAAGGGCGTGGCAAAGGTAAAGGCCTGTGCGGATGGACCTTTTGTGGTCAGTGTTCGCAGTGCGCTCTTGGCCTGTTCAATCGTCGGCAGATGCCCCGCGGGCACCCACCATAAAGCCAGTGTCGGCGCGCTGGGTTTCTCGAACCAATGTTTCTTGTTCTTCAGGACACTCAGGTGATCGCCTGTGTAGACGTAGTTTTTCAGCGATTCGAACGAATCCCATACGGACATGTTGACGATGATCAGCTCGTCATCGAAAACTTTGAGTGCCGTTGCATCGCCGTCCTCTGTTTGCAATCGCCAAACAAACCCGGGGCTGGTTTCTGCCAGTTGGTTTATACGATCGAGCTGATCGACAAAGCCTTGCATGATTGGCGAGTCGAGTGCGGCCTTGGCTCTGGCGATGTTGACTTGGACCAAGTGGTAGTCGTGGGTCATCTGCTCATCCTTGAGTGGGTTCGGCTCAGGTTTGAAGCCGTCTGCAGAAACAGGCTGCAGTACGACTCCTGAGCGTTGCGGGGTGGTCAATTCGCTTCAACCAAGTTCAAAGGTGGTCACGCCGAACATGCGGTTCGTGGGTAACGCGGGCGATTGCCCTCGGTACATGCGGGCGGTCTCGAACGAGACGAACATGTTGTGGCGCTGGGCCATCTCTATCGCCGCCGCATTCACTGCCGGCGTATCCAGGAAAACCGGCGCGCCGACTGGCACCTCTGCCTTCAGGGCCAAAAACAGCGCTTCTGCCAACTCGGCAGTGTCGGCGAATAACGGGCCTATTTTGTAGCCCGAGCGGCATCTGCGCAGAACACCGTAGCCGGCCAGCCGACGATCGCGCAGGATGCCAAGTGCGGTGCTTTCCGGTTGCTGAGTCCAGCACTCGAGAAACTCCCTGCGGGGTTCGGGAAAGAACGCCTGGTCGTAAGCACATACCGCCTCGATGGCCACGGCGGATAATGGCACGATGCCCGCATTTTCATGCTGGCAGCCGCCGCCAATTCCCTGGTAGCGGACATTGGCATGCGCCCAGGCAAACCCGGATTTCATATAGTTGCCTTGTTGGGCGACCACACCATCGAGGCCGACAGTACGACCCTTGAGGTACTCAAGACCGGCATTCCATATCTGCAGGCCGTAGCCCTTGCCGCGATACTCCGGTTTTACGATGTAAAACCCCAAAAAACCAAAGTTGTCGCCATACTTCACCACTGAAATCACCGCAACCGGCTGATCGTCCAGTAACCCGATCAGAAAACCACTGGGGTCGGCCGCATAAAAGCAATCGGCGTCATATAGCCCGGGATTCCAGCCCTCGATCGCCGCCCAGTCGATGGCGATATCCAGCTCTGCTCGGGTCATCGTTCGGATGAGGTAGTCAGGCGTCTGCACGATTTATTTCCGATGGGCATGGCTGATTGGCGGTTACCGTTGAAATCTGAAGCTCGACGCTAGGCGATCTTTCCGGCGCTGTCTATTCAGACTAAAGGCAGAGAGGCACGCTGGGAAGTTGCTTGATGTGCAACCGTGCAGAACTCGGCTGCGGGCTGTGCATGCGCCCCGGCCGCTCAGCTTTGCAGCTCAGGCAAGTCCCGATACAACTCCAGCGCCTGTGGATTGGCCAATGCATCGATGTTCTTTACCGCTTTGCCGTGTACCACATTGCGCACCGCCAGCTCGACGATCTTGCCGCTGATGGTGCGCGGGATGTCCGCCACGGCGATGATCTTCGCCGGCACATGCCGTGGCGAGGTGTTGCTACGAATAACCTGGCGGATGCGCGTCTGCAGCTCGTCGTTTAGCGGCACGCCGTCGCGTAGGCGGACGAACAGCACCACGCGCACGTCGTCGTCCCACTCCTGGCCGATGGCGATCGATTCCAGCACTTCATCGACCTTTTCCACCTGGCGGTAAATCTCCGCCGTACCGATGCGTACGCCACCGGGATTGAGCACCGCGTCGGAGCGGCCATGGATCACCACGCCGCCGTGGCTGGTTTCCTCGGCGTAGTCGCCGTGGGCCCAGATGCCGGGGAAGGTGTCGAAGTAGGCGGCCCGGAATTTCTCGCCGTGCGGGTCGTTCCAGAAAGCTACCGGCATCGAGGGGAAGTGCTGGGCGCAGACCAGCTCGCCTTTTTCGCCCCAAACCTGCTGGCCGGCCTCGTTCCATACCTGCACGTCCATGCCCAGGCCTTTGCACTGCAGTTCGCCGCGCCACACCGGCAGCACCGGGTTGCCCAAGGCGAAGCAGGAGACGATGTCGGTGCCGCCGGAAATCGACGACAGGCACAGGTCGGCTTTGATCTCGCGGTAGACATATTCGAAACTCTCGTGGGACAGCGGCGAGCCGGTTGAGAAAATGGCCTTGAGGTGCTGCAAGCGGTGCGTACTGCCCGGCTTGGCGCCGGCTTTCTCCAGCGCCGCCAGGTACTTGGCACTGGTGCCGAAGAGGCTGATGTTTTCCGCGTCGATCAGGTCGATCAAGCGTTCGGCGCCAGGGTGGAAGGGTGAGCCGTCGAACAGCACCAGAGTCGCGCCCAGGGCCAGGCCGGAGATCAACCAGTTCCACATCATCCAGCCGCAGGTGGTGTAGTAGAACAGGCAGTCGGCGGCGCTCAGATCGCTATGTAGACCGAGCTCCTTGAGGTGTTGCAGCAGCACACCGCCGGTGCCGTGAACGATGCACTTGGGCGCGCCGGTGGTGCCACTGGAATAGAGGATGTATAGCGGATGATCGAAGGGCAGCTGGGTGAACTCGGGATCGCCGCCGGGCTGATAGAACGCTTGCCAGAGGGCGATCTGGGCGCCGCTGGTGAAGTCTGCGATCTGGGCTGCTGGCCGGGAGTAGGGCACGACGATCAGCAGCTGCAGCGACGGCAGGCGTTCGAGGATTTCGTTGAGTTTGCCAGTCAGGTCGAGGTTCTTGCCGGCGTAGCGGTAGCCGGCGCAGGCGATCAGCACCTTGGGTTCGATCTGGCCTAAGCGATCGATCACCCCCTGGGTGCCGAAATCCGGCGAGCAGGACGACCAGGTGGCGCCGAGGCTGGTGGTCGCGAGCATGCCGACCACCGTCTGCCAGGTATTGGGCATAAAGGCCGCGACCCGGTCGCCCACTCCCACGCCGGCGTCTTGCAGGCTGCGCTGCAGGCCGGCGACGTGGCCGGCCAACTCGGCGTAGCTCAGCTGCTCACGGCTGCCGTCCTCACCGACGGCCACCAGCGCGGGGTGAGCATCGCGGCGACGCAGCAGGTGTTCGGCGAAGTTCAGCGTGGCGCCAGGGAACCAGTGGGCGCTGGGCATGGCAGCGCCCTCTTGCAATACGGCACTGGGCTGCTGACTGAAACGGACCTCGAAGAACTCGACAACCGCCTGCCAGAACGCCTCGCGCTGCGCCACGCTCCAGGCATGCAGCGCCGGGTAGTCGGCTAGGCGCAGGTTGTGGCGCTGGTTGACGAAGTGGCGGAAAGCGTCCATCCGGGTTGTCGCGATGCGCTCGGCGGAAGGTGTCCACAAGGGTGGTCGCATGTCGACTCCTCGCTCGATTCAGCTCATTGATTATCAATAAGCCCGATACTAGACACGTTAGCCTACTGCTCGATGTCGGCTTTGAACTTCAGCGACCTCTATTTTTCGGACAGCGACCTTGGAAGTGCCATGGTTGCCGTATTCCAATGCTGGGCTAAACGCATAGAGGCTGGGTCTCAGGCTTTACAGGACGTAAAAAACCTGACGGCAGCAGCATTCTGCCTTCGAGGGGCTTCACCCCATCGGCCTGCTCGCGAAGGTACGCCATAGCCGGGATGCAATCCGGGGCAGCGGCGAACTGGCCGCCGGATTGCCCCGGCCTGCGCCGAGGTAGGGCTTAGGCGCTGGCTAGCGTGGCGCGGGCTACGCGCGAGCCGTTGGCCTTGCCCAGCACCGCGCAGATGCGCTGGCCGGCGGCGATCAGTTGCTCCAGGTCGATGCCGGTGGCGATGCCAAGGCCGTTCAACAGGTACAGCACGTCTTCGCTCGCGACGTTGCCGGTGGCGCCCTTGGCGTAGGGGCAGCCACCCAGGCCCGCGACCGAGCTGTCGAACACTGCGATACCTTCCAGCAGGCTGGCGTAGACATTCGCCAGGGCCTGGCCGTAGGTGTCGTGAAAGTGTCCGGCCAGCTTGTCGCGCGGGATGTCGCGGCCGACCACCTCGATCAGGTTGCGCGTCGCGCCAGCGGTGCCGGTGCCGATGGTGTCGCCGAGGGACACCTCGTAGCAGCCCATGGCGAACAGCTCCCGG
>JBFKAF010000201.1:0-6116 GCA_041621735.1 Pseudomonas sp. | reverse complement strand
CCGCCGGCGAAGCCTGCCCGCTATTCAGCGGCAAAGCCCTGAAAGCCCATTGGGGTATTCCCGACCCAGCCCATGTGACAGGTAATGCAACGGAAACTCATGCCGCTTTCGCCAAGGCGTACGCACAACTGGAGGTACGAATAGAGCAGTTGCTCAACCTGCCTCTGGACGACATGGACGACGACCGATTGCGCGCCGCCCTCAACCAGATCGGAGCCAACACCCCATGACCGCCGCCGCTCTCGCGCAAAGCAGTCCACTGGGCCCGTTCGAGCGCTATCTGAGCCTCTGGGTCGGATTATGCATCGTCGCTGGCGTAGCACTCGGCAGCACACTGCCGGGCCTATTCGAAGCCCTCGCGGCGCTGCAACTGGCCAGCGTCAACTTACCGGTCGCCCTGCTGATCTGGGTGATGATCTTTCCGATGATGGTGCAGATCGATTTCGCCTCGATCAAAGCAGTCGGTCGCGAGCCGCGCGGACTGCTGATGACCCTGGCGATCAACTGGCTGATCAAGCCGTTCAGCATGGCCGCGCTCGGCATATTGTTCTTCGAGTACCTGTTCGCGCCCTTCGTCGACCCGCACAGCGCCCAGGAATATATCGCCGGGATGATTCTGCTTGGCGTGGCGCCCTGCACTGCCATGGTGTTTGTCTGGAGCCAGCTGACCAAGGGCGACGCGGCCTACACCCTGGTGCAAGTGTCGGTGAACGACGTGGTGATGGTATTCGCCTTCGCGCCCATCGCCGCCTTCCTGCTCGGCGTCACCGACGTCAGCGTACCCTGGGCAACCCTGTTGCTTTCCACCCTCTTGTATGTGGTGATGCCCCTGCTCGCCGGGATGCTGGTACGCCATATCCTGCTGCGTAGAAGCCAGAACAGCTACGACGCTTTTCTGCACAGGATCAAACCCTTTTCGATCATCGGTTTGCTCACCACCGTGGTGGTGTTGTTCGCCTTTCAGGCCCAGACCATCCTCGAGCAACCCTTGATCATCCTGCTGATCGCCATTCCCCTCACTCTGCAAACCTATGGCATCTTCGCCATCGCTTTTGTCTGGGCGCTGTACTGGAAACTGCCGCACCGCATTGCCGCGCCGGCCTGCTTGATTGGTACATCGAACTTCTTCGAACTGGCGGTGGCCGTGGCTATCGCCCTGTTCGGCCTGCACTCCGGGGCGGCGCTGGCCACCGTGGTCGGCGTATTGGTGGAAGTCCCGGTCATGCTCTCGCTCTGCGCGATAGCCAACCGCACGCGGCACTGGTTTCCCGCCTGATACCCGGACAACTGAGTCGCGCCCCGGCAAGACGGAATTTTCTGGGGCTCGACGAATCACATGCAGGTCTCGACCGCTCTATATTCATCTCGAACGATGCCTGCAGAGCAAAATCAAAGTACCCTGCGCAAGGCAACTAAACGCCCCACTCTTCACTCAAGGAGCTACAACATGGCCATGACTAAAGATCAGCTGATCAGCGACATCGCAGAAGCCATCGACACCCCGAAGGCCACTGTGCGTGCTGCGCTCGAACAACTCAGCGAGATCGTCAGCGATGCCCTGGAAAATGCCGAGGAAATCACCCTGCCGGGCATCGGCAAACTGAAGATCAGCGAGCGCCCTGCCCGCACCGGCCGCAACCCGCAAACCGGCCAGGCGATCCAGATCGCGGCAAAGAAAGTGGTCAAGTACGTGCCGGCCAAAGCCCTGACCGACGCGATCAACTGAGGTTCCAGTTCGCGCAGGTCGCACCTCGGCCTGCGCTGTTGCTTATCTTCAGGATACTTTTAGTCGTCAGGGAGCAGCGACTGCAGTCACCTCTACACCTGGGACTGAGGCAACAGCGTCAACGGCTGGCTGGCTGGTCCCGAGCTGACGAATCCGTCTAATTTGCTGAATCCGATTCAAGTTTTCCCAGGCCACGGCGTAGTGTGCCGGCGACTGCTCTATCGCGCTGCGAAAGAACTGCTCAGCCACATCCAGTTTGCCCTCCACCAGACATATGTAGCCAACATCGTTGCTGGCATGGGCACGGTTCTCGATCTGCTCGAAGGCGGAAAGTGCCTCCTCATAACGCTCCATCCGCGTTAGCAATAATCCATAGTTGCGCCACAACGGCTGGTAGGAGGCGTCATAGCCAATACCGCGCTGGTAAGTACGTTCGGCTTCGGGCCACTGCCCTGCCAGATAGTAGGAATAGCCCAAACTGTTCTGCACCAGGACCGAGCGCGGCTCGATCAGCATGGCCAAACGGTAATAGGCCTCGGACAGAGGAAAGTCGTTGCGCAAATCCGCAAGCACGCCGAGTCCGTTGTAAACCTTCAAGGGTGACTGGCTATCTACCTTGAGCTCGGAGACCCCAGGCAATCGCTCAGACTTGTCATGACCAAGACGCTGCTGATCCAGTGACACCGCTTTGACCAGTAGATCCTGCGCGCCTTCATGATTACGCTTGGCCAAATTCAGCAGCCCCATCTCCGCCAAGGCCTCGAGATTTTCCGGTTCATCCTTCAGCACCTCGCTAAAGGCCATCTCGGCGAGCTGGGTGTTACCACGATCGCGGTGGATACGGCCGATCCAGACCAGTGCGGCATAGCGCTTCGGATCCAACTCGATGGCGCGCAGATACTGATACAGCGACTGATCCAGGTCGCCGGCCTGGTAAGCCATCGCGGCCATCTGCATGGCTTGGTCGGCCGAACTGGCCTGTTTGCGTACCTTGTGCAACAGCGAATTGTCTCCGCGATAAACCGAGCGGGTATCGAGCTCCGGCTCCGGACCCATGGTCTGACACCCTGACAGCACGGCCGTCATGGCCAACAGCAGACTGATCCTTTTCATCTCATAGTTTCCCGAATGCTTTGAGTACCCCGATGATGGCGGGACCGATGGCCACCAGGAAAAAGCTCGGCCACAGGCACAAGACTAGTGGGAATATCAGCTTGGTGCCGATTTTCGCCGCCGTCTCCTCGGCAAGCTGGGTGCGCCGGTCGCGAAACTCTTCAGCATAGATCCGCAGGGTATCGGCGACGCTGGTACCGAAGCGGATACTCTGCGCCAGCAAGCTGACCAGGCCGCGAATATCCTCCAAGCCGGTGCGTTCGGCCAGATGCTTGAGGGCCTCGGTACTGGGAATACCCGCGCGGACTTCCGCATTGACCAGCGCCAGCTCCAAGGCCAGCTCCGGCTGACTGACCGCCATCTCATCAGCCACCCGCTCGATGGCCTGGGGCAAGGCCAGGCCCGACTCAACGCAGACCACCATCAGGTCCAGGGCATCGGGAAAGGCAACCAGCAACCGCGTCATCCGCGCCTGCTTGCGCTTGTCGACATAGATGGCCGGCGCCAGCCAGCCCACGCCGACAGCCGCCACCACCAAGGCAATGCCCATGCTCAGGGACAGCTTGGGGATAAACGGTAATAGCAACAGGGTAAGCCCCAGCAGCACCAGCGGCGCCAGCAAACGAACCGCCCAGTAGGTCTGCACCGCCGCGGGCGAGCGATAACCCGCATGTATCAACAGAGTACGGGTAGCCGAAGCCTTCTCCTGCTCGGCGGAAGTAAAGCGCTGGCCTACCTGCTCCAGCATCAACTGCAGGTTGCTGGGCACATCCGCCCCGTAACCGCCTCCGGCATGGCCACGCTTAATCAGACTAAGCCGGCGCTGCACAGGGTCCCGTAACCCCAACAGCAGCAACGCCAGAGTCACTACGGCGAGCACCACACTCAGGCCGATTGCCCCAACGAACAACAAACGGGCCAACTCTTCGTTGCCCACCGCACGATTGAGCAGACTTAGCAGATAGTCCATGACCAATACCTCCTCTACGACTGCCGATGCTTAACAGGCTGTTGAACAACTACTGCACCCGGCTAGCCGTCGCTCGCTGCATTTCTCAAGGGTTCGTCACACCTGAATCCGGATGATTTTGCGGATCCAGAGAATCCCAATCAGCATGGCGACGAAAGCCCCCATCACCAGCTTCTGACCCACGGGCTCCTTGATCAGCATGGGTAAATAGGTTGGGCTAGACAGCACGATCGCCGCCGCCAACACGAAGGGCACCGACACCAGTATCCAGCCCGACATGCGTCCTTCGGCCGAGAGTGTCTTGACCTTGCGCTGAAAGCGGAAGCGTCCACGAATCAGGCTGCTCAACCGCTCCAGCACTTCGGTCAGGTTGCCACCGGACTCGCGGTGAATCAGCACCGAGGTCACCAGCATCATCACCGTCATGCTCGGCATGCGCTCCAGCAGGCCGAGCATCGCTCGGCGCACGTCGTTGCCGTAATTGATATCGGCAAAGGTCAGGCCGAACTCATGGGCCACCGGGCCCTTATGTTCCTCCGCCACCAACTGCAGGGTCTCGTTGAACGGGTGCCCGGCGCGCAGCGCGCGACACATGGCATCCAGGGCATCAGGCAGTCCCTCCTCGAACTGGGCGAAGCGTTTGCCACGGTCGCTGGCAATCTTCAACAGCGGCAACCAGAACACCGCCAAGGCCACTGGCAGCGCCAGCCACCAGAGCTGGGTGAGCAGCCACAGCGCTATCCCCGTGGCCACCGCTAAAACCAGCCCAAGCAGTAACACCCGATAAGCGCGGTAGTCGTGCCCGGCCTGCTCGATCATCTGCGCCAGGGACTCCATGGCCGGTAACTGCTCCAGTCTGGCCTCCAGCGGCGACAGGCGCCTGAGGTACTTCTGGCGCAACACCGTCTGCATATTCGGCAGATTGCTGGCCCGCTCCAGCAGATGCAGGCGGCTGCGGATGCGCTTGCGCACCTTGCCCGCCTCGCCGAACACCGGCACCACCAGCCCCTGGCTGAGCAGGAACACCGCAACGAAGACCATGCCTAGGAAGGCCAGGATGAACTCTGAGGGAATCTGATTCATGACTGGCCCTCCATCCATTCCGGACGGAACAGGTTCAATGGCAGTTCGATGCCGCGCTTGGCTATCACGTCGCGGAAGCCCGGCACCATGCCGGTCGGACGGAACTCGCCGAGCACCTCGCCCTGCTCGCCCATACCGTGGCGGACGAAAGCGAATATCTCGGTCATGGTGATGATCTCGCCCTCCATGCCGTTGATCTCCTGCACGCTAATCAGGCGTCGCTTGCCATCCTCCTGACGCTCCAACTGGATCACCACATCGATGGCCGAGGCGATCTGCTGACGCATGGCCTTGATCGGAAAGGTCGCCCCGGTCATCGACACCATGTTCTCGATCCGCCCCAGGGCATCGCGCGCCGTATTGGCGTGAATGGTGGTAAGCGAACCGTCGTGGCCGGTATTCATCGCCGTCAGCATGTCCAGCGCCTCGGCGCCACGCACCTCGCCGATGACGATGCGATCCGGGCGCATGCGCAGGCTGTTGCGCACCAGCTCGCGCTGGCTCACCTCGCCACGGCCCTCGATGTTCGGCGGCCGGGTTTCCAGGCGCACCACATGCGGTTGCTGCAGCTGTAGCTCGGCCGAGTCCTCGATGGTGACGATGCGCTCGTTATGCGGAATGAAACTGGACAGCACGTTGAGCATGGTGGTTTTGCCGCTGCCGGTACCACCGGAGATCAACACATTCAGCCGCCCACGAACGATGGCCTTGAGCACCAGGGCGATGGCCGGCGTCAGGGTGCCCATCTGCACCAGGCTTTCGGTATTCAGCAGATCCACCGCGAAACGCCGGATCGACATGCTGGGGCCGTCGATGGCCAGGGGCGGGATGATCGCATTGACCCGCGAGCCGTCCTTCAAGCGGGCATCCACCAGCGGCGAGGACTCATCGATGCGCCGTCCCAGGCTGGATACGATGCGGTCGATGATATTCAGCAGATGCTGATCGTCGCGAAAGCGCACATCGGTGCGCTGCAGCTTGCCGTGCCGCTCGACATACACCGAGGCATGGCCATTGACCAGGATGTCCGAAACGCTGTGATCGGCCAGCAGCGGCTCCAGCGGACCCAGGCCGAGCACTTCGTCGGTGATCTGCTTGATGATCAGTTGCCGGCTGCTGGCACTCACCGGCGCCGAGTGCTCGTCCAGCAGGCGCTGGCAGATCTCGCGGATCTGCCGCCCCGCCTCGGCCGGCTCCAGGGAGTCCAGCAGTGACAGATCCATG
>JBFKAF010000200.1:0-6154 GCA_041621735.1 Pseudomonas sp. | reverse complement strand
TCTCTGACGGTTGTGGCAACCCGTGAAATGACAGGGGCGGAGTGTGGGAGCGGGTAGCCAGCGGCCTGCTTGGCTTCCGCCTGTGCACGTTTCACAGATCAGTGCGTAATTAGTGGGTGATTAGCTAAAAATTGATATCAATGTGACTTATTTTTTTTAGTTGCGTCTTTTAATGACTGGAATGCTGATTTCGTTGTAGATCAGCATGTCCAGAAAATCGCTGCATTTGATGTCGCTACCTTTATGGATAAATGCACCTAGAGCATGACTGGGTCGGGTAATCGCTTATCAGAATGCGCAAGAGGCTGTTCAACATGAGTCGAGGTTATTAATGAGAAAGCTTTCCATTTTTATCGCTGTTGGAGTTGCCGTTGCCACACTCGCCGGTTGTGCGAGCCAGCCGAGTACCGCTGACCTGATGCGCGCCCATGCCGATGAGGCGCAGGCCCGAGTGGACCTCAGGCAGCAATTTGCCGATGACTGGGACCGCGGCACAGACCTGGTTCGGTCTGGCGAGAAGCGCATCAAAAAAGGTGAGAAGCAGATTAACGCCGCTGAAAGGGATCTGGCCGATGGCCAGCAGCAAGTTGCTCAAGGTAACCGCGAAATCGCCGAAGGCCACCAGCTTTTGCAGGAAAGCGAACGGCTATTTCGCGAGAAATTCCCGAATCTTGAGCTCAAAGCCGTTAACTGATCGAGCCACTTGATGGTGACCCGGCAGGTTTGTGCCCGCCGGGTTTTTACTTTACAGGCCAAAGTAATCTGAGACACTTATCGGCCAGTTGCCCAACCGTTAGCGTAACTTTGCGTAGATTGCGGCGCGGGTTGACGGCCATATGAGTACCCGCTCGGCTCGATGCCATCGTTCGGCTACGGCATACTCCTCGGCTCGAGCCCTGAGCTGACTGTCATCCAAGACCATGTCCCCACTGAAATACCTCCAGGGTTATCCCGTCCAGCTGCAAGAGCAGATTCGCAAGCTGATCGCCGAGCAACGCCTGGGCGACCACCTGGCGCAGCGCTATAGCGGCAAGCACGGCGTGCAGAGCGACAAGGCGCTGTATGCCTACATCGTGGCGATGAAGCAGGAGCACCTACGCAATGCCCCGGCGATCGACAAGGTGTTGTTCGATAACCGCCTCGACCTGACCCATCGTGCGCTCGGCCTGCACACCACGATTTCCCGCGTGCAGGGCGGCAAGCTCAAGGCGAAGAAGGAGATTCGCGTGGCCTCACTGTTCAAGGAGGCGGCGCCGGAGTTTCTGCAGATGATCGTGGTGCACGAGCTGGCGCATCTGAAAGAGGCCGAGCACAACAAGGCGTTCTACAAACTCTGCGAACACATGCTGCCCGGCTACCACCAGTTGGAGTTCGACTTGCGCGTGTACCTGACGTGGCGCGAGCTGCCACGCAGCGACGCGTCGTAGTCTGCTAGTGCAATCAGCCGCGTAGCATCAGATTGAGTTGATCGACCACTTCCGCCCAGTCGGCGTCCTCGAGAATTTCCTCACGCAGAAAGGCGGACTGAGCCGCGGTCCAGAAGGGCGCCTCGGCGAGTGACAGGGTGGCGGCAAGGGGCGCGTGGGTACTGACGAAACGGTCGATGCCGGCCTGGTCGGCAGGCAGGCCGAGTTGCTTGAACAGGGCCGGGAGGTCGTGAGTGGGGCTTTGCATGGCGGGCTCCTCAGGTGATCGGATTAGCAGGCCGAAGCGGTGCACGGCAGTACGTCGCACCACCTATACAGCCTAGCGCAGATTGCCCGGTCTCAGGTTGCACGAAGCATACGCTGGGTGCTGTCGCTGCCCTGTAGCGATGGTTGTTCGACCTGAGAGCCGGGCGTTACTCAACTGACCCGCAGCACCTCGAAGAGTTGCCTGCCGTTGCCAATTCGCATCTCCACCTGATCACCCTCGGCACGGCCGAGCAGGCGCTGGCCCAGTGGTGCCCTTGGGCTGATCACCAGCACATCCTGGTCTTCCAGGCGCACTTTCAAGCCGGCGCCATCCGGGCCAAGGAACAGGCATTGCTCGGCGCCCCGGGCATCGACCAACCAGACCAGGGCGGTGAGCTGAATACCCCGCTCGGCATCGTATGGGCGCAGGGTCAGTTGCTGCCAGGCCTTCAAGGTCTGACGGATTTCCTCGACCCGGCGCGCCTGCCCGGTGGCCAGATAGGAGGCCTCCAGGCCGAGGGTGTCGTACTTGTTTTCGGCGATATTTTCCTTGTGGGTTGCCGCCTCATAGGCGCTCTGCGCCGCGCGTTGGGCCAGTTCCAGGTCGGCCTGCAGGGTGTCGAGGATCAGCTGGTGCAGGCGTGCTTTGTTCAAGGGTGACTCGCAAGAGTGGCAGGTGGGTGAAGCGCGTGGCGGATTATCGGTGATCGGGTGTGGCCACGCTAAAGTGCTCGCAGTTGCACCAAAGTCTAGTGTCGCTTGGCTAGTCTAAGCGGCATGCTGCCAGCGCTGCTATTCAGAATGAGGATATAGGCGTGGGCCTGCTGCGTTCGATGGGATTTTTCTTTCTGTTCCTGCTGGTGCCGCTGGGCGCCTTGCTGGCCAACTACCCCGGGCCAATTGCCGAATGGCTGAGCAGCCTGCTCGGTGTAGAAATTACCCGGGGCAACCTCGGCGCGGGCTTTATGCTGCTTGCCGCCATCTGCCTGAAAGTCGACCTGAACATTCGCCGTCGGGCCCAGGTTGCCGAGGCCCGCGCAGTGTGAGTTGCCGCGCTGGCCGGCTATGCCCAGTCAGCCGTCATCCTGGCTGCGGCCAAGATAGCCTCAGCGCCCCCCTGCCGCTGATTTTGCCCGCCCCGCATAGGGCCCTGAGGCCGCCTTCGCGGCGTAGATACGCAGGCCGGCGCCTAGCGTTATACGTCGCCCTTGAGCCGCGCCTTGGCTACACTGCCGCCCATGCGGGGGAGCACTATGGGCGATGCACAGTCGGACTACTCGGTTTATCGGCAGGTAGTCTCGCAATTGATGAGTGACCAGGAGCAGCTGCCGAGTTTGCCGATGCTGACCCTGGATATTCGCCGCGCGCTGGCCAGGCCGGAGGTCGGCATGGCTCGCTTGAGCAGCCTGATCAGCCGTGACCCGGCACTCAGTGCGTTACTGATGAAGTACGCCTCCAGCGCCTTGCTGCGTACGCGCGTGCCGCCGAAGACCTTGCAGGACGTATTGCGCGTGTTGGGGATTCAGCAGGTGGACCGGATCGTGATGGTGCACAGCATCAAGAGCCTGTTCACCCTGCACAGCGCCGCACACAAACAGCTCTTCATGGAGGCCTGGCATCGGGTGACGCTGAAGGCGAGTATCTGCGCGTTTCTCGCCCGGGCGGTAGGCCATATTCCAGCGGACCATGCGGTGCTTGCCAGCCTGCTCAGCGAGGTCGGTTCGCTGGCGGTGCTGTCGGCCTTCAAGGACGCCAGCCTGGTTCCGACGCCGGCGCGTTACTACAGCCTGTGCCGGGCCTACAGCAAGTCCCTGGGGGTGATTTTGCTGAAGAAGTGGGCGGTGGATGAGGAGTACGTGCAGGTCATCCGCGAGGTGGGTAACTGGGCACTGGTTGGGTCGCGGCAGATCGAGCTGATCGACCTGGTCAACCTCAGCCTGTACCACAGCCTCGGGCGCAACAACCCTGCCGCCGAGTTGCCCGAGCTCACCAGCCTGGGGGCCTACAACAAGTTGGGCGCGCCGCACAACGAGGTGTCGGCGGGCGGTGACCTGAGCCTGGTCAGCGAGCATTGGCCCGAGATCGATGCGATCGCCGCGGCCTTGCGCTAGCTAGCGCTGCGGCGGAAGCCGCCAAGGAATAACGCCTGAACCCGCCGCTCGCCTGCCGAGCTAGTGTGCGGCCTTCTGCTGGCCTCTGAGCAAATGGGCGCAGAGGGTGCGCAGGGGGCCGAGCTGCCGGCAGATCAGCGCCAGCTGGGTCTGCAGCAGACGTTGCTGGTCATCCAGCTCTTCCGCCAGCTGTTCCAGTTCGACCGCGAGCTGCTCTTCGGCATCGCTGTGAATCGCCACTGGCTGCCCTTGTGCCAGGTTCTGAGCGATGTCGTCGAGGCTGGCGGCGAGGCTCGCAGCGCTGTCGATGAGGCGCTGCTGATCATCGCCCAGGCGGGCTTCGCCACGGTGCGCGCCGAGCCCGGACAGGTAGCTGAGCAGGGTGTGCGAGAGCACCAGAAAGCGAAAGCCGATGTCCGCCTCCTTACGAAAATGACCGGGCTCCATCAGCATGTTGCCGAGGGTCGTCGAGAGTGCCGCGTCGGCGTTGTGGGCGTTGCGTCGGGCCAGGCGATAGGCCAGGTCGTTGCGTTTGCCATTGGCGTACTGCTGGATGATCTGGCGCAGGTAAGTGCTGTTGCAGCTGAGGGTATTGGCCAGCATGCGGTTGAGGCGGCGGCCTTGCCAGTCCGGCAGGATCAGGAACACCGCCAATCCGGCGATCAGGCTGCCGAGCAGGGTGTCGACCAGGCGCGGAATGATCAGGCCATAGCCATCACCGACCTGGTTGAAGCAGAACAGCACCAACAGGGTGATCGCCGCCGTGGCCAGGGTGTAGCGACTGCTGCGGGTGGCGAAGAAGGCGACGCCGGCGGCGACCGCGAAGAACGCCTGGATCAGCGGGTTGGGGAACAGGTCGAACAGCGCCCAGCCGAGCAGCAGGCCGAGCACCGTGCCGCCGATCCGTTGCACCAGCTTGCGCCGGGTGGCGCCGTAGTTCGGCTGGCAGACGAACAGCGTGGTCAGCAGGATCCAGTAGCCCTGGGCCGGATGAATCCAGTGCAGCATGCCGTAGCCGGCGGTCAGGGCGATAGCCAGGCGCAGGGCGTGGCGGAACAGCAGCGAGGTCGGCGTCAGTTGCAGGCGCAGGCGCTCCCAGACGTCCTTCAGTGAGTGCGGGTCGCGGTCCAGCAGGCTGCTGTCCTGTTCCTCGTCCAGGGCATCGGGGTTGCTGGCATTGCCTAGCAACTGGTCGAGGGTGCCGAGGTTGCCGGCCAGGGCGTGCAGCGAACGCAGCAAATGGCGCCAGGCCGGGTTGCTCTGCAGGCGCAGGTGCTCCAGGGAGGCGTGCAGGTCGTCCAGCGCCTGACTGCACAGCTCGCGATACTCGAAGGGTTGGCGCAGCTCGATGGCCTGGGCCAGGCGCAGGCAGGCCTCGCCGTGCAGGCGCAGCAGGCGCTGGCAGCGAAACAGCACATCGCTGTGGAAGAATGCCTCGGCCAGTTCGTTGTAGGGGTAATGCGAGGAGCTGGCGCGCTCATGGATGTCCTGGGCGAGGAAGTACAGCTTCAGGTAGCGGCCGACCTTGGGACCCGGCCGGCCATTGCCGACCCGGTGCAGGATGATTTCCTTGGTCGCGTTGAGCGCTGCCACCACCTGGCCGTTCTGCTTGGCCAGGGCCAGGCGGCGCTCCTCGACATCGAGTTGGCGCAGCGGTTCGAACAACGCGGCCTTGAGCTTGAGGTAACGGCTCAGTTCGCGGAACAACCGGGCCAGGCTGTGCTGCAGTGGCTGGTGGACGAACAGGCCGTTCCAGATCACCGAGAGCAATCCGTACCAGGCGGCGCCCGCCACCAGTAACAGCGGTTCCGGGCCGAGACCGGCGCTGCCGCCGCGCTGTTCCACGCCAATCATGCTGTAGATCGCCAGGATCAGGGTTGCCCAGCCGAGGGTGGCGAAGCGTTCGCCGAGCGCGCCGAGCATGGTCAGGGCAAAACTCGACAGGGCCAGGGCGCTGACGAACAGCCAGGGGTAGGGGAACAGCAGCTCGACCGTGTAGGCCGCCGCGCTGAAGCAGCCGAGCGTGACCAGCAGGGCCATGAGCCGGCCTTGCCAGCTGTCATCGGTCTCGGCCAGGGCGCTGGCGATGACCCCGAGGAACAGCGGGATCAGGGCGTGCATCCAGCCCTGCGACCAGCACAGCAGCAGGCTACCGCCGAGGGCAATGAACACCCGCAGGCTGTAGCTGAACTTGTCCAGCGCCCACAGGCGGCGCAGGGAATGGCTGAGGGACAGGGATGGCATCTGGGCTAACGACCTGTGCGGCTGATTAGTGAGCAGACTAACGGAGTCGGTGGGCGTCTGGCACGCGCGTTTTTAGCCGAATCAAAGCAGGGTGGCACTCAGCGCCGGCGGCCGCAGCGCATCCGG
>JBFKAF010000199.1:0-6184 GCA_041621735.1 Pseudomonas sp. | reverse complement strand
GAGCAGCGCATCTCCTGCAGAAAGCCCGCCAGTGCCTCAAGGCCGGCGCACAAGTGGGCCTGACGCTCGATATTGCTGCCAAGGCCGAGAAAAACCGGAGTTAGCGACATCCGCGCTCGATCTCCACGCCGACACCACCTGCAGCGGCCGGCACTGCGCCGGGCTTGGTCAAGCGCAGACGTATCCAGGGAATCTGGAACTCGTGCATCAGTTGCTCAACCAGACGCTCGGCAAAGGTTTCCACCAGAATGAACTGCGCCTCGCTGGCGAAAGTCTGCACACGCGTCGACACTGCGGCGTAATCGAGCGCCTTGCTCAGGTCATCGCCGGCAGCGGCCGGTCGATTATCCCAGCCCAAGCTGAGATCCAGGCGTAAACACTGGCGAATGGTGCGCTCCCAGTCATAGGCGCCGATCACCGTATCGACTTCCAGACCTTCAATAAACACTATGTCCAAGCACTTTCTCCGCAACACTACGCGGCCACATCATTGGCAGGCCACTGTTAAAAACCACTGCGCCGACCCACCCCACCGAGACCGACCTCACGCGCTGATTTACTCTGGGTAAACGGCACTCGTTGAGCTTATCTCGCGGACCAAACCTTCGCTCGCTACCTATTTCAACGGCCTGCTAGAATCAGGGCGTCCCTCGCCCGGAATGGATACCATGTTTTGGTTGTTGGCGATCCTCGCCTACCTGCTCGGCTCGCTGTCCTTCGCCATTCTACTCAGCCGCCTGGTCCACGGCCCGGACCCTCGCGCCAGTGGCTCGGGCAACCCGGGTGCCACCAACATGATGCGGGTCGCCGGCAAACGCCTGGCTATCTTGACCTTATTTGGCGACTCACTCAAAGGCCTGTTGCCCGTACTAATGGCCCATCAGCTTGGTCTCAGCCTGCAACAGCAAGCCTGGGTCGGCCTCGCCGCTGTAGTCGGTCACCTCTACCCCTTGTTCTTTCGTTTCCGTGGCGGCAAGGGCGTCGCCACCGCCGCGGGCATGCTACTGGGGCTTTACCCGCCGGCTGCGCTGCTCGCCGTTAGCGCCTGGCTGCTGGCCTTTCTCCTCACCCGCACCAGCTCAATCGCGGCGCTAATCGCCATACCGCTGATTCTACCGCTACTGGCCTGGCAACAGCCTGCGGCATTGTTACCGATGAGTGCCCTCACCGGCCTGGTCGTCTGGCGTCACCGCGGCAATCTACGCGATCTATTCGCCGGCCGTGAGCGGCATTTCTGACCCGACAGCCTGAGCGCTGCTCATCCTCCAGCCGCAACCTTACAACGCAGGCAACTGCTCCATCGGCCAACGCGCTTGCACGGTAATGCTCAAGCCCTCGTGCTGACCGGCCTTGAGGCGCTGACAGCCGGCGTACGCGATCATCGCGCCGTTATCCGTGCAAAAGGCCGGGCGGGCGTAGAACACCTGCCCGCGCAACTCGCCCAACATACGTTCCAGCGAGACTCGCAGTGCGCTGTTCGCACTGACGCCACCGGCGATCACCAGGCTGTTCAAACCCGTTTGCTTGAGCGCACGACGACACTTGATGGTCAGCGTCTCGACGACCGCCTGCTGAAACGCCAGGGCGATGTCACGGCGCGTCTGCTCGGTGTCATCGCCGGCCTCGCGGCAGCGCTGCCAGGTATTCAAGGTAAAGGTCTTCAGGCCGCTGAAACTCATGTCCAGGCCCGGGCGGTCGGTCATGGGCCGAGGAAACTTGAAACGTCCCGGCGTGCCGCCCTGCGCCATCCGCGCAATTTCTGGCCCGCCGGGGTAGTTCAAGCCCATCAATTTGGCAGTCTTGTCGAACGCCTCACCGGCAGCATCGTCGAGCGACTCACCCAACAGCTGATAACGACCGATACCGTCCACCCGTACCAGTTGGGTATGCCCGCCGGACACCAACAAAGCGACGAACGGAAAGCTCGGCGGTTGTTCCTCCAGCATAGGCGCCAGCAAGTGCCCCTCCATATGGTGCACACCGAGTGCCGGGATACCCCAGGCAAACGCCAGAGCCTGGGCGCAGGAGGCACCGACCAACAGCGCGCCGACCAAGCCGGGGCCCGCGGTATAGGCAATCGCATCGATATCGCTCGACACGCAGCCGGCCTCGGCCAGCACCTCGCGAATCAACGGCAGCATGCGTTTGACGTGGTCGCGTGATGCCAGTTCGGGCACCACTCCACCGTAGACTCGATGCAAATCAATCTGGCTAAATAATGCATCGGCCAGCAGTCCGCGCTCACTGTGATAGAGCGCGACACCCGTTTCATCGCAAGAGGTTTCCAATCCCAGAACCAGCATGGGCAGTGCCTTGTAGTAGAGTGGGGGCAGCTTCGAAGGGGCGCATGATAAGGGTGCCTGCCGCGGCTCGACCAGTGCTTTTCGATCAGAGGCTTTGCATTCCGGGCAATGAGACGGTAACATCCGCAACCCTTAAAAACCTACGTTCTCCAGCGCCATTTGCCAGGAGCACGTTAACCCCGGTAATAAAGAAGGTACGCCCTGGATGCCAGCCGTCAAAGTTAAAGAGAATGAACCCTTCGACGTAGCTCTGCGTCGTTTCAAGCGCTCCTGCGAAAAAGCCGGTGTTTTGGCTGAAGTTCGCAGCCGTGAATTTTACGAAAAACCGACTTCCGAGCGTAAGCGCAAAGCAGCAGCCGCTGTTAAGCGTCACGCCAAGAAAGTGCAGCGCGAGCAGCGTCGCAGCGTTCGCCTGTACTAATAAGTACAGCCGAAACGCCTGAAAGCCCGACTTCGGTCGGGCTTCGCTTTTAGACTCCGCGCCACCCTCGGGTGGCGATCGGAGTCTTTTAGTTTCTGCCCGCAGTTGTCCAGCCGCCTTCCACGACAGTACTCTGAGCGCCTATGGCCGGCCTGATCCCACAATCTTTTATCGATGATCTGCTCAACCGCACCGACATCGTCGACGTGGTGGCCTCGCGCATCCAGCTGAAAAAAGCCGGCAAAAACTACACCGCCTGCTGCCCCTTCCATAAAGAGAAAACCCCCTCATTCAGCGTCAGCCCGGACAAACAGTTCTATTACTGCTTCGGCTGCGGCGCGGGCGGCAACGCCCTGGGTTTTATCATGGATCACGATCAACTGGACTTTCCCCAGGCCATTGAGGACCTAGCCAAGCGCGCCGGCATGGACGTGCCGCGCGAGGAAGGCGGACGCAGCAACAAACCACGACAACCGACCGACTCGCCGCTCTACCCACTGCTTACGGCAGCCGCCGACTATTACCGACAAGCCCTGAAGGGCCACCCACAGCGCAACGCCGCAGTGGACTACCTGAAAGGCCGCGGCCTGTCTGGCGAAATAGCCCGCGACTTCGGCCTCGGCTTCGCCCCGCCAGGCTGGGACAACCTGCTCAAGCATCTGGCCAGCGACAGCCTGCAACAGAAGAGCATGATTGACGCCGGCCTACTGGTCGAAAACGCCGAAAGCGGCAAGCGCTATGACCGCTTCCGCGACCGCGTGATCTTCCCGATCCGCGACAGTCGTGGCCGCGTGATCGCCTTTGGCGGCCGGGTACTCGGCGACGACAAACCCAAGTACCTGAACTCGCCGGAAACCCCGGTATTTCATAAGGGCCAAGAGCTCTACGGCCTGTTCGAGGCGCGCAAAAACAACCGCAACCTCGACGAGATCATGGTGGTCGAGGGCTACATGGACGTCATCGCCCTGGCCCAGCAGGGCCTGCGCAACGCCGTCGCCACGCTCGGCACCGCCACCAGCGAAGAACACCTCAAGCGCCTGTTTCGTATCGTCCCCAGCGTGCTGTTCTGCTTCGACGGCGACCAAGCCGGACGCAACGCCGCCTGGCGCGCCCTGGAAGCCACACTCTCAAGCCTGCAAGACGGGCGCCGCGCACGCTTCCTGTTCCTCCCGGACGGCGAAGACCCGGACACCCTGGTACGCAGCGAAGGCACCGATGCCTTTCGCGCACGCATCAATCAACAAGCACAGCCACTGGCCGACTATTTCTTTCAGCAACTCAGCGAAGAAGCCGACCCGCGGTCCCTGGAAGGCAAGGCGCATCTGGCCACCCTGGCCGCCCCGCTGATCGACAAGATCCCTGGCGCCAACTTGCGCGCCCTGATGCGCCAACGCCTCACCGAGATCACCGGGCTCAGCGGCGAAGCACAGAGCCAAGCCGCACCCGCCAGCAAACCCAGCACAGCGCCCAGCGACTATCCGGAAATTCCCGACAGCGCCTACTACGACGCAGCCCCCAGCTATGACGAATACGAAAAGCCCAGCCCAGCGCAAGGCTTCGAACGCAGCAGCAAGGGCAAAAGCAACTGGAAGAAAGATGGCAAAAAATGGGTCAAACAGGAGCGCGGCGACTTTACCCCGCGCGCACCACGCACTGCCGTCAGCGTCGAATCGCCGCACCTGAGCGCCCTGCGCACCCTGCTGCACCACCCGGAGCTCGCGCAAAAAGTAGAAGACGTCAGCCACTTCGCCGCCGAAGACGACACCTACGCACAACTACTCGTCGCCCTGCTCGGCGCCCTGCAGAAAAGCCCCACACTGCGCTCACTGCAACTGATCGCACGCTGGCACGGAACCGAACAGGGGCGCCTGCTGCAGGCATTAGCGGAAAAGGAATGGCTAATTTCGGCCGACAACCTTGAACAACAGTTTTTCGACACTATAACTACTCTTATAGCCCGCCAACGTGAGCGCACGCTGGAACATTTGCTGCGCAAAGCCCGTCAAAGTGAGTTAAGCGCAGAGGAAAAAAATCAGCTGCGCAACCTGTTGAGTCGTAATACCTCACCAGTAATCCCGAGCCCAACTGGCGCGTAAGGGTCCTACTCGGGTATAATCCTCGGCTTGTTTTTTGCCCGCCAAGACCTTCAGTGGATAGGGTGTTATGTCCGTAAAAGTGCAGCAGCAATCTCGTATCAAAGAGTTGATCCTCCTCGGTCGTGAGCAGAAGTATCTGACTTACGCAGAGGTCAACGACCACCTACCGGAAGATATTTCTGATCCGGAGCAGGTGGAAGACATCATCCGCATGATCAACGACATGGGGATCCCCGTACACGAGAGTGCTCCGGATGCGGACGCCCTTATGTTGGCCGACGCCGATACCGACGAAGCAGCGGCTGAAGAAGCCGCCGCAGCGCTGGCAGCGGTTGAAACCGATATCGGTCGGACCACGGACCCCGTGCGCATGTACATGCGTGAAATGGGTACCGTGGAACTACTGACTCGCGAAGGCGAGATCGAAATCGCCAAGCGCATCGAGGAAGGCATCCGCGAAGTCATGGGGGCTATTGCCCACTTCCCTGGCACCGTAGACAGCATCCTCGACGAGTACACCCGCGTCACCACCGAAGGTGGTCGTCTGGTAGAAGTACTGAACGGCTATATCGATCCGGATGACGGCACCGTACCGACTCCTGCTCCGCCAGCCCCTGTCAAAGATGACAGCGATGACGATAGCGATGACGACGATAAAGACGACAGCGACGACGAAGAGGAAGAAGAAGGCGATGGCGGTCCGGACCCGGAAGAAGCCCTGCGCCGCTTCACCGCAATTGGCGAGCAGCTGGAACTAGCCAAGAAAGCCCTGAAGAAGCATGGCCGTGACAGCAAGCAAGGCATTGCCGAGCTGAAAGCCCTGGCCGTACTGTTCATGCCGATCAAGCTGGTGCCCAAGCAGTTTGACGCGCTGGTGGTACGAGTACGCGAAGCCTTGGTGCGCTTGCGCGCCCAAGAACGCGCCATCATGCAAATCTGCGTGCGGGATGCGCGCATGCCGCGTGCCGACTTCCTGCGCCTGTTCCCAGGCAACGAAATCGACACCACCTGGGCCGAGCAACTGGCAAAGGGCAAAGCCAAGTACGCCGAAGCACTGGGCGACCGACTGGCAGACATCCAGCGCGGCCAGCAAAAACTCAGCGCCCTGGAAGCCGAGTGCGACCTGACCCTGGCCGAAATCAAGGACATCAATCGGCGCATGTCGATTGGCGAAGCCAAAGCCCGCCGGGCTAAGAAAGAGATGGTCGAGGCCAACTTGCGCTTGGTTATCTCGATTGCCAAGAAGTACACCAACCGCGGCCTGCAATTCCTCGACCTGATCCAGGAAGGCAACATCGGCCTGATGAAGGCGGTGGACAAGTTCGAATACCGTCGCGGCTACAAGTTCTCGACCTACGCCACCT
>JBFKAF010000198.1:0-6205 GCA_041621735.1 Pseudomonas sp. | reverse complement strand
CGTTACCAGGATCTTGATCGACGCTTGAGCAGTGGTGCAGCAGGTGCTGCGGCCACACAGAATTCCTCGGGTGAAGGCGCGAGCAGTGCCGCACCAGCACCTACTGCGGATCAGGCCCAGTCGCCTGCCAGCAATGGGTCAGCGGATCCGGAGAAGGAGAAGCTGTTTTATGACGCTGCCTTCGATCTGATCAAGGTCAAAGATTTCGACAAGGCCAGTCAGGCTTTCTCGGCGTTTCTGCGCAAATATCCTAATAGCCAATATGCAGGCAACGCTCAGTATTGGCTGGGTGAAGTGAATCTGGCTAAGGGCGACTTGCAGGGTGCGGGCCAGGCTTTTGCCAGGGTCAGTCAGGCATATCCGCAGCATGCAAAGGTGCCTGACTCATTGTTCAAGCTGGCGGATGTTGAAATGCGCCTGGGCAATGTGGACAAGGCCAGAGGCATTCTGCAGCAAGTGATTGCCCAGTATCCGGGGTCGTCGGCGGCGCAGTTGGCGCAGCGCGATTTACAGCGGTTACCCTAAAGCTGAATCTGCGATCAAGAAAACCCGCGCCTGTCGCGGGTTTTTTCGTTAGAATCTTCGCCCTTTTCCCGCAACGGAGGCGGATGGCCTGTTTAGCCGTCACGCCCGTGGCTATATGCAAAAAAACCTGCGAATTACCGAAATTTTCTACTCGCTGCAGGGCGAGACGCGCACTGCCGGTTTGCCGACTGTGTTCGTTCGCCTGACCGGCTGCCCCCTGCGCTGCCAGTATTGCGATACCGCCTATGCCTTCAGCGGCGGGGAAGTCATGTCCCTGGACGCTATTGTCGAGCAGGTCGCCGGCTACAAGCCGCGCTATATCTGTGTGACCGGTGGCGAGCCGTTGGCGCAACCCAATTGCATTTCTCTGCTCGAGCGCCTGTGTGATGCCGGCTATGAGGTGTCGTTGGAAACCAGCGGCGCTCTGGATGTCTCGGCGGTCGATCCGCGAGTGAGTAAAGTGCTTGATCTGAAGACGCCGGGCTCGGCGGAAGTGGCGCGCAATCGTTATGAGAATATCGAGTTGCTCACGCCAAATGACCAGGTCAAGTTCGTCATCTGCTCCCGTGAAGACTATGACTGGGCGGTGTCCAAGCTGATCCAGTACCGCTTGGATCAGCGCGCCGGCGATGTGTGGTTCTCGCCCAGCCATCAGGAGTTGGATGCGCGCGCGCTGGCCGACTGGATAGTGGCCGACAACCTGCCGGTGCGTTTGCAGATGCAATTACACAAGATTCTCTGGAATGACGAGCCGGGGCATTGAGTTGGTTGCTCAAGCTGCTCAGTGCGCCTGTGACAAGTCTGTCGGGCCGGTAATGAAGAGGAACACCCCATGAGTGAGAAAAAAGCGGTCATCCTGCTGTCCGGCGGCCTCGATTCGGCCACTGTGGTCGCCCTGGCAAAAGCCGAGGGTTATGTCTGCTACAGCATGAGCTTCGATTATGGGCAGCGTCATCGTTCAGAGCTGCAAGCGGCCGAGCGTGTGGCCAGGCAGTTGGGCGTGGTCGAGCACAAGGTGGTCGGGCTCAATCTGAATGGCATCGGCGGTTCGGCGCTGACCGACAGCAGTATCGAAGTGCCGGAAGGGCCGAGTGAAGGCATTCCGGTGACCTATGTGCCGGCGCGCAATACCGTGTTCCTCTCCTTGGCTTTGGGTTGGGCCGAGGTGCTGGGTGCGCGCGATATATTTATCGGGGTTAATGCCGTGGATTATTCGGGGTACCCGGATTGCCGTCCGGAGTTCGTCGAAGCATTCCAGCGCATGGCTAATCTGGCGACCAAGGCCGGCGTCGAAGGGCAGGGCTTTCGCATCCAGGCACCACTGCAGAACATGAGCAAGGCCGAGATCGTCCAGGCGGGTATTCGGCATGGCGTGGATTACGCGCTGACGGTGTCCTGCTACCAGGCCGATGATCAGGGTCGAGCCTGTGGCAAATGTGACAGTTGTCGGTTGCGTGCTGAGGGCTTTGCCGCGGCGGGGCTGGCCGATCCAACGCGTTATGCTTAAAAATATTCCGCGAAGTGTTGAATTTCTGAATTAAATCAGTATCATGCGCCTCGCGTTGGGTCGTTAGCTCAGTTGGTAGAGCAGTTGGCTTTTAACCAATTGGTCGTAGGTTCGAATCCTACACGACCCACCATATTTCCTTCTGCGGAAGGTAGCGAAAGCCTGAAGGTTCTAATTAAAGGAATTTTCGGGCTTTTTTGTATCTGCCGTTTTTACCTTGACCGCGCTCGAGTGCATGCCTCCGTGTTTCCGCCTTGTCTGCTCTCGCGTCAATCAGGCGGGTATACTCAAGTTTCGAGCTGATAGACCTTCACAGGGCACGATGACATGACGCAGATTTCCGAACGCCTTCTGGTTCAAGCTCACCTCGACGCCAAGCAACCCAAGCCGCTGACACCCGAGCAAGAGGCGTTTTACCGCGCCGAGATTGCTGCCGAGCTGAAAAAGCAGAATGCCGTGCTGGTCGCCCATTACTACTGCGACCCTGTGCTGCAGGCGCTTGCTGAGGAAACTGGCGGCTGTGTCTCCGACTCCCTGGAGATGGCCCGCTTCGGCAACCAGCACGCGGCGCAGACCGTGCTGGTTGCGGGCGTGAAATTCATGGGTGAGACGGCGAAAATCCTCAACCCGGAAAAGCGTGTGCTGATGCCGACTCTGGAGGCGACCTGCTCGCTGGATCTGGGGTGTCCAGTGGACGAATTCGCCGCGTTCTGCGATGAGCATCCGCAGCGCACCGTGGTGGTGTATGCCAATACCTCGGCGGCGGTGAAAGCACGGGCGGACTGGGTGGTAACGTCCAGCTGTGCGGTGGAGATCATCGAGCATCTGATGGATAACGGCGAAAGCATCATCTGGGCGCCGGATCAGCACCTGGGCCGTTATATCCAGAACCAGACCGGCGCCGACATGCTGTTGTGGGACGGTGCCTGCATCGTTCACGAAGAGTTCAAGGCCAAGCAGCTGGAAGACATGAAGGCGCTGTATCCGGAGGCGGCTGTGCTGGTGCACCCGGAGTCACCGACGGCGGTCATCGAGTTGGCCGATGCGGTGGGCTCGACCAGTCAGTTGATCAAGGCGGCGCAGAGCCTGCCGAACCAGACCTTTATCGTCGCCACCGATCGCGGCATTTTCTACAAGATGCAGCAGTTGTGTCCGGACAAGACGTTCATCGAGGCGCCTACCGCCGGTAACGGTGCGGCCTGCCGCAGTTGTGCGCACTGTCCCTGGATGGCGATGAATACCCTGCAACGCACTCTCGAGTGCCTGCGTGAGGGCAGTAATGAGATTTTCGTCGACCCGGCGTTGATTCCCAAGGCGATCAAGCCGCTCAAACGCATGCTCGACTTCACTCAGGCCGCGCGCTTGAAGCTGGCTGGGAATGCCTAGCTTCAAGGCTAATTGAACTGAAGAGCCCGGAGAATTCCGAGCTTTTTTCTGGGAGGCTTGCTTAGCGCAGCATCTGTTCGATGCTGCGTTGCTCTTCGATCAGTTCGCGCTGTCGTGCATCGATGCGCGAGGCCAGTTGGAAGTTGTTGGTTGCCCGGCGCTTGGCGAAGTCGAGCTGTTCGATGGCCTGATCGAAGTCCCCGACCAGGGCGAAGAATTCCGCGCGTGCCTGGTGCAGGGCGATGGTGTTACCGGTGAGGCCGCGCACTTCGGCGACCTGGTACCAGATGTCCGGGTCCTTCGGGCGATTCTTCAGCAGTGTGTCGAGGGCGCGTTCGGCATCCTGGGTACGGCCCTGTTTCATCAGCAGGTCGATGCCGGCTTGATGCAGTGGATAGTTGCTCGGATACAGGCGCTGCAGGCGTTCGACGCGGCTCTGTGCATCCGCTAGTTGGCGGGCGGCGATGTCCAGTTCGACCTGGGCCAGGTTGTAGGCAATATCGTTGGGGCTGTTCTGCAGCAAGGGCTGCAAGCTTTCGCGGGCTTGCTTGAGCTGGCCGCTCTTGATTTGTGCCAATGCCAAGCCGTAACGCGCGGCCTCCATTTTTGGGTTTTCCTCAAGCATGGCGCGAAAGCGTTTGCCGGCCAGGCCGGGAGTGTCTTCATAGATCAGTTGCACGCGGGCGCGCATGAGTTGATAGCGCACGCTGTCTTCTGTGCCGCCGCTATTGAATTGTTCGGCGCGGTTGCGCGTGTCGGCGATCCGTGACTCGGATACCGGGTGCGTCAGGAGGAACTCGGGTGGCTTGCGGTCATAGCGATACTGGCGCATCAGGCGCTCGAACATGCTCGGCATGGCGCGTGGGTCGTAACCGGCCTTTTCCAGGTTGACCAGGCCGATGCGGTCGGCTTCCTGCTCGTTCTGCCGGGAGAAGCGTCGCTGCTCCTGAATCGCCGCCGCTTGAGTCGAGGCGATGGCGGCAATCCCGACGTCGCCGGCACCTGCTGCCGCGGCCACTATTCCGGCGAGCATCGCCGCCATGACCGGTAGTTGCATGCGCTGCTGGGCTTCCACGCCGCGGGCGAAATGGCGTTGCGACAAGTGCGCGAGTTCGTGAGCCATCACCGAGGCGTATTCGGCTTCGGTCTGGGCATAGAGGAACAACCCGCCGTTGACCCCGATAATTCCCCCGGGTGCGGCGAAGGCGTTGATCTGTGGGCTGTCGAGCAGGACGAACTCCAGGCGTCGGTCTTGTACCTGGCTGGTCTCGCCCAGGCGATAAACGCTGCTCTCGACGAAGTCCTTGAGCTGCGGGTCGGACAGCTGACTGACCTGACCGCGCAGCAGGCTCAGCCAGGCGCGACCCAGCTGATGCTCTTGTTGTGGCGAGACGATGGCGGAGCTGGCATCGCCGAGTGACGGCAGCTCGTTAGCCGTACCGGGCAGGGCGAGCAGGCAGGCGAGCGTCAACAGGGTAGGGCGCAGAAGGTTCATGCACGAGGCTCTTGGTGAACAGAATCGTACTGTAGCTGGGCAAGCGCGCGTATGGCCAGGGTTGTGCTGGCTTGAGGTATCCTAGCGCCAGGTTTGGGAGAGATTGAATGAACGATGTACAGGAACAGGTCTGCGATGCAGAGCTGGATGCCAGTGGCTTGAATTGTCCGCTGCCGTTGCTCAAGGCCAAGTTGGAGTTGAATCGCCTGGCCAGTGGTGCGGTACTGAAAGTGATTGCAACCGATGCGGGTTCGCAGCGCGACTTTCGTGCCTTCGCGAAGCTCGCCGGACACGCTTTGTTGCGTGAAGAGGTAGACAATGGCACCTACCGCTACTGGTTGCGTAAAGCCTGACGCTGTATGTGATTGGGCTGTTTTGATCTAGGGATTGACGATGCTTCGCGTGTTTCGCAACTGGCTACACCGTTATTTTTCCGATGAGCAGGCCGTGGTCTTGACGGTGTTGCTGATTCTCGGTTTTGCGGCCGTGCTGACCCTTGGGGGGATGTTGGCGCCGGTGCTGACCGGGCTGGTGCTGGCGTTTTTGATGCAGGGCTTGGTGAATGCCCTCGAGCGTCTGCGTTTGCCGCAGATAGCCGCGGTATCCCTGGTATTCGCCCTGTTTGTCAGCGCCCTGGCGCTATGCCTGCTGGTGCTGATGCCCTTGCTGTGGCGTCAGTTGAGCAACCTGTTCAACGAGCTGCCGCGCATGTTGGGCGAGTGGCAGTCATTGCTGCTGTTGCTGCCGGAGCGCTATCCGCACTTGGTTAGCAAGGAACAGGTGTTGCAGGCGATTGAGCTGGCGCGTGGCGAGATCGGTCAGTTCGGGCAATGGGCGTTGACCTTCTCGTTGTCCAGCCTGCCGCTGCTGGCCAGTATCATGATTTACCTGGTGCTGGTGCCGATCCTGGTGTTCTTTTTTCTCAAGGATCGCGAGCTGATCGGTCGCTGGTTTCGCAGTTACTTGCCGACTGAGCGAGCCTTGCTCAGTCATGTGGCGCAGGAAATGAACCTGCAGATCGCCAATTACATCCGTGGCAAGGTGATCGAAATCATCATCTGCGGGGTGGTCAGCTACATCGCCTTCGCGGCCCTGGGGCTCAACTATGCGGCGTTATTGGCGCTGCTGGTGGGGTTGTCGGTCGTGGTGCCCTATATCGGCGCTGTGGTGGTTACCGTGCCGGTGGTGCTGATTGCGTTGTTCCAGTGGGGCTGGAGCGATCAGTTCATCTACCTGCTGGTGGTGTACGGGGTGATTCAGGCGCTCGACGGTAACGTGCTGGTCCCGCTGCT
>JBFKAF010000197.1:0-6214 GCA_041621735.1 Pseudomonas sp. | reverse complement strand
TCGGCCAGTTGCCGGGCAGCGAGCACTTTCGCAATATCCTGCGTTTTGCCGTGGTGGAGAGTCCCAGCGTGCTGTCGCTGCGGGTCGACGAGAGCCTGTACTTCCCCAATGCGCGCTATCTCGAGGAGCGCATCGGCGAGCTGATCGCGACGCGGCCGCTGGTGCGTCATCTGGTGCTGATGTGCCCAGGCGTCAACCTGATCGACGCCAGTGCCCTGGACAGCCTGGAGGCCATAGTCGAGCGTCTGCACAGTGCCGGGGTGCAGCTGCACCTGTCGGAAGTGAAGGGACCGGTGATGGACCAGCTCAAACGTTCGGACTTTCTCGAACGCTTCGGCGGGCGGGTGTTCGTCAGCCAGTATGAGGCGTTGCGCGCGCTGGACCCGGAGAGTACCCAGCGCGCGCGGTCACGCGAGGTGCATTAAGCGGGTTGCGGCGCCGGTTGTTGCTGGGTGATGCAGTGGATATTGCCGCCACCGAGGAGGATCTCCCGGCCGGGCACCATCACCACGCGGTGTTCGGGGAACAGGCGTTGCAGGATGGCGCGCGCTTCTTCGTCCAGCGGGTCGTTGAAGCTCGGCGCGATGATGCCGCCGTTGACGATCAGGAAGTTGACGTAGGAGCCGGCCAGGCGCACCGAGGGATCACGCTCCTGGGTGCCGGCGGCCAGGTCGACGCCGGCGCACTCCTCGGCCGTGGCATGCAGCGGTCCGGGGATCGGCATCTTGTGCACGATCAGCTGACGGCCCTGAGCATCGCGCGCCGCTTCCAGCACCCGCATGGCCGCCTGGCAGCGTAGGTAGTTGGGGTTGTGCTGGTCGTCGGTCCAGGCCAGCAGCACTTCGCCGGGGCGCACGTAGCAGCAGAAGTTGTCGACGTGGCCATCGGTCTCGTCGTTGAACAGGCCGTCCGGCAGCCAGATCACGCGGTCGATGGCCAGGTGCTCGCGCAACACCAGCTCGATTTCTTCGCGATCCAGGTGCGGGTTGCGGTTGCGGTTGAGCAGGCATTCCTCGGTGGTGATCAGGGTGCCTTCGCCGTCGACGTGGATCGAGCCGCCCTCCAGCACGAAGCCTTCGGTGCGGTAGCGGGCGCAGCGTTCGATCTCGAGGATCTTGCTGGCCAACTGGTCGTCGTGGTTCCACGGTGAATACAGGCCGCCGTCGAAGCCGCCCCAGGCGTTGAAGGCCCAGTCGACGCCGCGTACTTCTCCGTCTTGACCAGTGACGAAAGTCGGCCCGGTGTCACGCACCCAGGCGTCATTGCTGCTGATTTCGACCACGCGGATGTTGCCGTGGTCGAGGCGCGCGCGGGCGTTCTCGTACTGGCCGGCCGAGACGCAGACGGTGACCGCCTCGAAGTCGGCGATGGCCTTGGCTACTACGGTGAAGGCCGCTTGTGCCGGCTTGCCACCGAGGCGCCAGTTGTCCGGGCGCTCGGGCCAGACCATCCAGGTCTGGCTGTGGGGTTCCCACTCGGCCGGCATGCGGAAACCGTCGGCGCGCGGGGTGCTGTTGAGGGTCGTCATGAATCCACCTGTTGAAACTTGGCCGGATATGGCAAGAGTTGTGTGGGAGCGGCCTTGGTCGCGATTAGCGCTCACTCGCGGCCAAAGCCGCTCCCACAGAAGGGGACGCTTAGGATTCCAGCGCGCCGTCCAGGGTCTTGATCGGCCCATAGAGGTTCGGCCGACGGTCGCGGAAGCTGCCCCAGGCGCTGCGGGTGTGCTCCAGTTGGTCGAGGTCGAAGCTGTGTACCAGCACGCCTTCCTCGGTCTGGTCGAGCTCCTCGACCTTGGCGCCGAACTGATCGGCGATAAAGGATGAGCCGTAGAAGGTGATGTCGTAGTCGCCTTGCTCTTCCTTGCCGATGCGGTTGGAGGCCACCAGCGGCATCAGGTTGGCGCCGGCGTGGCCCTGCTGCACGCGCTGCCAGTGCTCGCGCGAGGTGATGTTCGGGTCATGCGGCTCGCTGCCGATAGCGGTCGGGTAGAACAGGATTTCTGCACCGAGCAGGGCCATGCTCCGCGCGCACTCGGGGAACCACTGGTCCCAGCAGATGCCCACGCCGATCTTGGCGTAGCGGGTGTTCCACACCTTGAAGCCGGTATCGCCCGGGTTGAAGTAGTACTTCTCGTGGTAGCCGGGGCCGTCCGGGATATGGCTCTTGCGGTAGATGCCGAGGTTTTTGCCGTCGGCGTCGATGATCGCGATGCTGTTGTAGCGCGCGCGACCGGCCAGCTCGAAGAAGCTGATCGGCAGTACCACCTCGAGCTCTTTGGCGACTTTCTGGAAGTGCGCGATGGCTTCGTTGGCCTCCACGCTGGTGGCCAATTGCAGGTAATCCGGGTTTGGCTTCTGGCAGAAATACGGGGTCTCGAACAGTTCCTGAATCAGGATGATCTGCGCGCCTTTAGCGGCGGCCTGGCGCACCAGCTTCTCGGCGTTGGCGATGTTGGCGGCGCGATCCCAGGAACAAGCCATCTGGGTGGCGGCGACGGTGACGATGCGGGACATGGAACACCTCGTAAGAGCAGTGAGCGGTGGCCGTTACAAACTAGCAGACGACCGATGATGGTGCCGAGTCGGCGGACCTGGGTCTGCCGAGTGGGTGTATGACTTTATAGTCGATATAAATCTGCTTTAAAAGCGTATTTTTCCTATCGATAAAGAATAGTCGATTAAAAAGCAGATAAATATCTGTATTCATGTGTCGACTACAGCGGCGACCCGGATTGCCCTCGGGCTAGAGTGGCGCGTTGCGCTTGGGCAGGAAGGGCGGCAGGTACAGGCCCAGGTAGGCATCGAATACGCGCATGCCTTCTTCGGCCAGGCGCGGGGTGATGTTGCCGTGCAGCTGGACCGAGCGAGCGTAGACCCGATCACCCAGCTCCATGGCCAGGGCGAATACATCCACATCGTTGGGCAATGGCGGCAGGACAAAGTGCCGTTCGAACAGCGACTGCATCAGGCGGCCCAGTTCGATGTCGTGCTGGCGGTCGGCCTGGGTCACTTCGCTCAGGCCGTGCTGGGCGAGGATCAACTGGCGCGCGGCTGCGTCGTCGGCATAGATCGCCAGCATGCGTTGCTCGACGCTACGCGACAGGTCGCGCCAGTCGCGCAGCTCGGCATGGGCCAAGGGCGCCTGCAAGCAGGCGCGGAACGCGGCGTGAATGTCCGCGGTCAGCGCTTCGAGCAGGGCCGGTACGCTGGCGAAGAAGTGATAGACCGAGGAGGGCGGAATCGCCGCACGCTCGGCCACGCTGTAAATCGACAGGCTGGCGACGCCCTGTTCGGCGAGCAGCTCGCGCGCGGCGCCGAGGATCACGGCGATACGCGCCTGGCTGCTGGCGCGGGGTTTGCGGGCAATGGTGGGGCGCGGCATGGCGATCATCTCGACAAGGGACGCGCTATTGGACGTCAGCGCGGCCGAGCAGGCAAGTCAGGATGCGCGGCGGCTCAACGGCCGATGTCCCGTAGGCTGGGTAGAGCCGCTTTTTTGGCGAAACCCAGCAAAGTCCGCTGCTGGGTTTCGCTGCGCTCTACCCAGCCTACAGGTTATGGGTCGTTTTACTGGCCATCGCGAAAGCGTGCCCACACCTTATCGCGAACAATCCGATGTTTGTCGGGCATGGCTTCCAGGGCAAACAGACGGCGTTTAGTGTCGCGATCCGGGTAGAGGCCGGGTTGCTCGCGCAGGGCCTCGACCAGAAAAGCCTGGGAGTCGGCGTTGCCGTTGGGGTAGAGGGTTTCCTCGGTGATCAGCGCGGCGACTTGCGGCTGCATCAGGTAGTCGATAAAGCGGTGGGCGAGATCGGCGCGGCGCGCGCTGCTGGGGATTACCAGGTTGTCGACAAACAGCACCGAGCCCTCCGTCGGCACCATAAAGCGTACCGGCTGCCCGGCATCGGCGGCGGCCAGGGCGTCGCCGACCCAGGCCATGGCCACGCACAGCCGGCCGTTGTTGAGGTCGTCGATATAGCGCTCGCTGTCGACGTACTTGAGCTGCGGGCGCAGCTCGTCGAGCAGCTTGCTGGCGCGTTCGATCCGGCTCGGCGCGCTGCGCGTCAGCCTGCGGCCCTGGTAGTTGAGCAGCAACGACAGGGTCTCATCCGGGGCATCCAGTACGCTGATGCCGCAGCTGGCCAGGCGGCTGCTGTGTTCGGCATCGAACAGCAGGCTCCAGCTCTCCGGCAACGGGCCGCCGAACGCGGCTTCGGCCTGCGGCACGTTGATCGCCAGCCCGACCATGCCCCATAGATAGGGCGCCGCGTAGCGGTTGTTCGGATCGACCGCGGCCAGTTTGCTCAGCAGCTCTTTGTCCAGATGCCGGCGGTTGGGCAGGAGACTGAAGTCCAGGGCTTGCAGGGCGCCGGCCTTGATCAGTGCCGGCAGCTCGTCGTTGGAAGGCACGGCGATGTCGATGGCTGCGCCGCTGGCCAGGGCTTGGTTCAGCTCGGCGTCGGTGCTGAAGGTGTGGTATTCGACGCGGATGCCGGTGTCGGCTTCGAAGGCTTTGAGTACCTGCGGGGCGATGTAGTCGTTCCAGTTGTAGACGCGAATCACCTCTTCAGGAGCGTCCAGCTCAACGGCTTCATTGGCGTTTATCAGTAAGGGCGTCAGTGCGAACAGTAGCGCGGCGAACAGGCGGGGCATGGGCATCTCCCTGAGTGCATTGAATGCAGTAGGGCCGCGCCATCCGGCGTGGCCGTTGGATTCGGCTGCTGCGGGCGCGGGATGGCGGTATGCCGGGCAGCGCCGATCCGCCGCGAGCATGGGCGCGCGGCCGGGGTGTGCGGTTTGGGCGAGATCGAAGCAGATAAAGCGACGCCGGCTCAAGGCCGGCGTCGGGTAGTGCTTACACGGTGTGCAGGTACCAGTTGTACTCGAGGTCGGAGATGGTGGTCTCGAACTCTTCCAGCTCGGCTTCCTTACAGGCGACGAAGATATCGATGTATTTAGGATCGATGTACTTGTTCATCACCTCGCTGTCGTCCAGCTCGCGCAGGGCATCGCGCAGGTTGTTCGGCAGGCTCTGTTCCAGTTGCTCGTAGGAGTTGCCTTCAATCGGCTCGCCTGGCTCGATCTTATTGGTCAGGCCATGATGAATACCGGCGAGAATTGCCGACATCATCAGGTAGGGGTTGGCATCGGCGCCGGCAACCCGCTGCTCGATGCGCACCGACTCGGGGCTGCCGGTGGGTACGCGGACGGCCACGGTGCGGTTGTCCAGACCCCAGCTCGGCGCGTTCGGCACGTAGAACTGGGCACCGAAGCGACGGTACGAGTTGACGTTAGGGCAGAGAAAGGCCATCGACGCAGGCATGGTCTCCAGGATGCCGCCGATAGCATGGCGCAGTACATCGCTTTGCAGCGGGTCTTCGGAGGTGAAAATGTTCTCGCCGGTTTCTTTGTCGAGCAAGGAAACGTGCACGTGCAGACCGTTGCCCGCCTGACCTGGGTAGGGCTTGGCCATGAAGGTCGAGTCCATCTCATGGTCGTAGGCGATGTTTTTGATCAGGCGTTTGAGCAGCAGCGCATGGTCGCAGGCCAGCAGCGCATCCTTGGTGTGATGCAGGTTGACCTCGAATTGCGCCGGGGCGCTTTCCTTGACGATGGCGTCAGCCGGCAGGCCTTGTTCCTTGGCGGCTTCCAGCATGTCCTGCAGGCAGTCGACGTATTCATCGAGGTCATCGATCAGGTAAACCTGGGTCGAGTGCGGGCGTTTGCCGGAAAGTGGCGAGCGCGGCGGCTGCGGACGGCCGTTCACGTTCTCCTGGTCGATCAGGTAAAACTCCAGTTCGAAAGCGGCACATATTGTCAGGCCTAGTTCGTCGAACTTCTGTACCACCTGACGCAGCACCTCACGCGGGTCGGCGAAGAAAGGCTGGCCGTCCAGCTCGTGCATGGTCATCAGCAGTTGCGCGGTCGGGCGCTTCTGCCAGGGCTCATTGCACAGGGTGTTGGGGATGGGATAGCAGATGCGGTCGGCGTCGCCGATATCCAGGCCCAGGCCGGTGCTTTCCACCGTGGAGCCGTTGATATCCAGGGCAAACAAAGAGGCGGGAAGGTTAATGCCTTTTTCGTACACCTTGTGAAGGCTGGCGCGTTCGATGCGCTTGCCGCGCACCACGCCATTCATATCTGCAATAAGAAGGTCGACGAACTGGACCTCAGGATGTTCCTTAAGGAACGCGTTCGCTTCATTAAGCTGA
>JBFKAF010000196.1:0-6248 GCA_041621735.1 Pseudomonas sp. | reverse complement strand
GGGTCGAGTTGCAGAGCCGCGAAGAGCTGATTCGGGTCAAGGACGCCGAACCGGTCACCCTGACCCTGCGCCGCTCGCCCCACGGCCCGCTGATCAACGACGCCCTGGGGCAGAGCGCTGGCGACACGCCGATAGCCCTGTGGTGGGCCTTCCTCGAGACCGACAACCCGATCCTCGACGGCTTCTACCAACTCAACCGCGCCGACAGCCTGGCCAAGGCCCGCGCCGCCGTGGAGAAAATCGAAGCGCCCGGCCTCAACATCGTCTGGGCCAACGCCGGCGGCGATATCGGCTGGTGGGCCGCGGCCAAGCTACCGCGGCGCCCGGCCGGGGTTAACCCGAGCTTTATCCTCGACGGCGCCAACGGCGAGGCGGAGAAATCCGGCTACTACCCCTTCGCCGATAACCCCCAGGAGGAAAACCCGGCGCGCGGCTACATCGTCTCGGCCAACTTCCAACCGCTGTCGCCCAACGGAGTGGAGATCCCCGGTTACTACAACCTGCCCGATCGCGGCCAGCGGCTGGATCAACGCCTGGGCGATGCCTCGATCAAGTGGGACCTGCACAACAGTCAGGCCCTGCAACTCGACCCCGGCAGTGGTTACGGGCCGCGTCTGCTGGCGCCGATTCTGGATGAGTTGCGCGCGGCCGCCGCCGATGACCGCGAGCGGGCCCTGGTCGAACAGCTGGCCAGCTGGAACGGCGAGCATGAACTGGGCTCAATCGCCGCCAGCCTGTTCAACCAGCTGGTCTATCAGCTGAGCGCACAGGCCATGCGCGATGAGTTGGGCGAGGCCTTCTTCGACAACCTGCTGTATACCCGCGCGCTGGACGTCGCCCTGCCGCGCCTGACCGCCGATGCCGCTTCGCCCTGGTGGGATGACCGCAGCAGCGCTGCCGTGGAAGACCGCGGTGACAGCGTCAAGACGGCTTGGCGGGCCAGCATCGCGCACCTGCGGCAGACCCTCGGCGACGCCCCGGATGACTGGGCCTGGGGTAACGCCCACACCCTGACCCAGGGTCACCCGCTGGGTCGGCAACAACCGCTGGATAAGTTGTTCAACGTCGGCCCCTTCGCCGCGCCGGGCGGCCACGAGACGCCGAACAACCTGTCGCATCGCATCGGTCCGGCGCCCTGGAGCGTGGTCTACGGGCCCTCGACCCGCCGCCTGATCGACCTCGCCGACCCGGCGCACAGCCTGGGCATCAACCCGGTCGGGCAGAGCGGCGTGCTGTTCGACCGCCACTACGGCGACCAGGCCGAAGCCTATATCGCCGGCCAGTATCAACCGCAGCACCTGAGCGACGCCGATGTCGCGAACCACAGCCGCAGCAGCCTGACCCTGGTACCGCTGCGCTAGCTGCGCTTGAGCTGCCTGACGCCTTCGGCGGTGCCAAGCAACAGCAAGTCTGCCGGCCGGGCGGCGAACAGGCCATTGCAGACCACGCCGACGATGTTGTTGATCTGCGCTTCCAGCTCGCGCGGGTTGACGATGCTCAGGTTGTGCACATCGAGAATCTGGTTGCCGTTATCGGTGATCACGCCGTCGCGGTACACCGGGTCGCCGCCCAGCTTGACCAGCTCGCGAGCCACATGGCTGCGCGCCATGGGGATCACTTCCACCGGCAGCGGGAAGGCACCGAGGACCGGCACCAGCTTGCTGGCGTCGGCAATGCAGACGAAGGTCTTGGCCACGGCCGCGACGATCTTCTCGCGGGTCAGCGCGGCGCCGCCGCCCTTGATCAGGTTGAGGTGCTCGTCGCTCTCGTCGGCGCCATCGACATAGAACTCCAGGTCGCTGACGGTGCTCAGTTCATAGACCGGGATGCCGTGGCCTTTCAGGCGTGCGGCGGTGGCTTCCGAGCTGGCCACGGCGCCGTCGAATGCCATTTTGTGCTGGGCCAGGGCATCGATAAAGCAATTGGCGGTGGAGCCGGTGCCGACCCCGACGATGCTCTTGGCGTCGAGCTGGGGAAGGATGAAGTCGACCGCCGCTTGGGCGACCGCTTGCTTGAGTTGATCCTGAGTCATACCGGTTCCACGCGTAGAGAAGAGAAACTGAGGCTGCGGATTATAGCCGCAAGCGCAGGTAAACCTCGCCCCGGATCAAGCGCAGTGTTGGCCGGCTCGCTGGCAAAGCAATATGCGGCGCTCAGGATGGCAAAGGCCGCGCGGCACTCGGATTGCCGGTGGTCGTTCGGCGGACGCCTGGGGTAGACTCGGTGGCTCCCCGAAAGCCCGCCAGCGATGCCGCCCATGCTCGAACAGTACGTCAAGAAGATCCTCACCTCGCGCGTTTATGACGTGGCGGTGGAAACCCCTCTGCAAACCGCCAACCAGCTTTCCGAGCGCCTGGGTAACCAGATTCTGCTCAAGCGCGAAGACCTGCAGCCGGTGTACTCGTTCAAGATTCGCGGTGCCTACAACAAGCTGGCGCAGCTCTCGCCCGAGGAACTGGCGCGCGGCGTGGTCACCGCCTCGGCCGGCAACCATGCCCAGGGCCTGGCCCTGGCGGCCAAGGTACTGGGGGTCAAGGCGACCATCGTGATGCCCAAGACCACCCCGGAGATCAAGGTGCATGGCGTGCGCTCGCGCGGCGGCAAGGTGGTGCTGCATGGCGACAGCTTCCCCGAGGCGCTGGCCCATTCGCTGAAACTGGTGGAGGAAAAGGGTTATACCTATGTCCACCCCTATGACGACCCGCACACCATCGCCGGCCAGGGCACCGTGGCCATGGAGATCCTCCGTCAGCATCCCGGCCAGCTGGACGCGATTTTCGTACCGGTCGGCGGCGGTGGCCTGATCGCCGGGATCGCCGCCTATGTGAAGTACCTGCGTCCTGAGATCAAGGTCATCGGCGTCGAGCCGGACGACTCCAATTGCCTGCAGGCCGCCATGGCCGCCGGCGAACGCGTGGTGCTGCCGACTGTTGGCTTGTTCGCCGACGGCGTGGCGGTGGCGCAGATCGGCGCGCACGGCTTCGATATCTGCAAGGACTATGTCGACGAGGTCATCACCGTTAGCACCGACGAGATCTGTGCGGCGATCAAGGACATCTACGATGACACCCGCTCGATCACCGAGCCTGCCGGCGCCCTGGGCGTGGCCGGGATCAAGAAGTATGTCGAGCGCGAAGGCTGCAGCGGACAGGTGCTGGTCGGCATCGACTCGGGCGCCAACGTCAACTTCGACCGCCTGCGGCATGTCGCCGAGCGCGCCGAACTGGGCGAGAAGCGCGAGGCGATCATCGCCGTGACCATCCCCGAGCGGCCGGGCAGCTTCAAGGCCTTCTGCGAAGCGATCGGCAAGCGCCAGATCACCGAGTTCAACTACCGCTACCACACCGCTACCGAGGCGCACATCTTCGTCGGCGTGCAGACCCACCCGGAGAGCGACCCGCGTGCGGCGTTGGTGGCAAGCCTGCGCAGCCAGGGCTTCCCGGTACAGGATCTGACCGACAACGAGCTGGCCAAGCTGCATATCCGTCATATGGTCGGCGGCCATGCGGCGCGGGTCAGCGATGAAGTGGTGTTTCGCTTCGAGTTTCCCGAGCGGCCAGGTGCGCTGTTCAACTTCCTGCAAAAGCTCGGTGGCCGCTGGAATATCTCGATGTTCCATTACCGCAACCATGGCGCCGCCGATGGCCGGGTGCTGGCGGCATTGCAGGTGCCGGACGAGGAGCGTGAGTTGATTCCCGCCGCGCTGGATGCCATCGGTTATCCCTATTGGGATGAGACCGACAACCCGGCCTACAAACTTTTCCTGGGGTAAGTCCGTGGAACACTATCAGCTGTTGAAAATCGCCCATAGCCTGCCCGGCATTCTGCTGCTGCTCGGTCTGCTGGCCCATGTGGTGATGCTGTGGAAGGCCTGGCGCAGCGGCGATGTGGCCGTGTTGCAGCGCAAGCTCAGGCGTACCCGGCTGCTCAGCTTGCCGCTGCTCGGCCTGTTGGCCTTGAGCCTGCCGGTCAGTGGTTGGTGGCTGGTGAACCTGGCGGCGTTTTCCCTGGGGCAGACCTGGCTGCTGGCGAGCAGCGCATTGTTCGGAGTGCTGGCGGTGGTGTTTCTGCTGCTGGCCGCCCGTCTGTCGGCTTGGCAGGCCCTGGGCGATACTCCGGCGCCCGCCCGCTTGCTGCGGTTCACGGCCGCTTATGCCGGGCTGCTGTTGCTACTGATCGTGCTGATCATGGGGCTGATGGGCGCCAAGCCGGCCTGAGGCTGGCTGGCACAGCAAAACGCCGCCTGCTCAGGCGGCGTTTTTCGTTGCGCAGACGGCCTGCCTCAACGCAGCGAAATCACCGGCCAGCCACGTTTCTGCGCTTCGGCGCGCAGGTTCGGGTCGGGATCGACCGCCACCGGGCGCGTCACCTGCTCGAGCAGCGGCAGGTCATTCATCGAATCGCTGTAGAAGCAGCTGTCGTCCAGATTGAGGCCGGTCTCCTGCAGCCAGCGATTGAGGCGGGTGACCTTGCCTTCGCGGAAGCAGGGCACGTCGGTGGTGCGACCGGTGTAGCGGCCATTGTGCATCTCGCACTCGGTGGCCAGCAGGGTGTCGACCCCCAGGCGCGCGACAATCGGCGCGGTGACGAAGCGGTTGGTGGCGGTGATGATCAGCAGTTTGTCGCCGGCGGCGCGGTGTTCGGCCAGCAGCGCCTCGCCTTTGGCCAGGATGATCGGCTCTACGCAGTCGCGCATGAATTCGCGGTGCCACTGCTCGAGTTGGGCCATCTCGCTGCGCCCGAGGATTTCCAGGCTGAAATTCAGGTAGTCGGTGATATCCAGTCGCCCGGCCAGGTAATCCTGGTAGAAGGCATCGTTGCGCGCCTTGTAGGCCACGCCGTCGAGAATGCCGCGCGCGCACAGATAATCGCCCCAGGCGTGGTCGCTATCGCCGCCGAGCAGAGTGTTGTCGAGATCGAATAGAGCCAAACGCACGGGACACCTTTAATCAAAAACATCGAAAGGCGGCCAGAATAGCGGCTTTTATCGGCCATTCCTATTAGGCTTGTCCGTCGCGTTGCCGCTGTTGCGGCCTTTGTGGAACAATGCCGAAACATGCGTTTACGAGGTTGTGCGCCGTGATCGATCCAGATGGTTTTCGCCCCAATGTCGGCATCATCCTGACCAACGAGGTCGGCCAGGTGCTGTGGGCGCGTCGGATTAACCAGGAGGCCTGGCAGTTTCCGCAAGGCGGAATCAACGACCATGAGTCGCCGGAAGAGGCGCTGTATCGTGAGTTGAACGAAGAAGTCGGCCTGGAGCAGCAGGATGTGAAAATTCTCGCCTGTACCCGCGGCTGGTTGCGCTATCGTCTGCCCCAGCGTCTGGTGCGCACTCACAGCCAGCCGCTGTGTATCGGCCAGAAACAGAAGTGGTTCCTGCTACGCCTGACCTCGGATGAGCAGCGCGTGCGCATGGACCTGACCAACAAGCCCGAATTCGATGGTTGGCGCTGGGTCAGTTACTGGTATCCGCTGGGCCAGGTGGTCACATTCAAGCGTGAGGTTTACCGTCGCGCCCTCAAGGAACTCGCTCCGCGCCTGCTGGCGTTGGACTGACACGGACTAGAGCCGAACCATGCTCAATACGCTGCGCAAGATCGTCCAGGAAGTAAATGCCGCCAAGGACCTCAATGCGGCGTTGGGCATCATCGTGCAGCGGGTCAAGGCCGCCATGAGCAGCCAGGTCTGCTCGGTGTACCTGCTCGATCCCGAGACCAATCGCTTCGTCCTGATGGCCACCGATGGCTTGAACAAACGCTCGATCGGCAAGGTCAGCATGGCGCCGAACGAGGGCCTGGTCGGCCTGGTCGGCACCCGCGAAGAACCGCTCAACCTGGAAGATGCCGCCAGCCATCCACGCTTCCGCTACTTCGCCGAAACCGGCGAGGAGCGTTACGCCTCCTTCCTCGGCTCGCCGATCATCCACCACCGCCGGGTGATGGGGGTGTTGGTCATTCAGCAGAAGGAGCGTCGCCAGTTCGACGAGGGTGAGGAAGCCTTCCTGGTGACCATGAGCGCCCAGCTCGCCGGGGTCATCGCGCATGCCGAGGCGACCGGCTCGATCCGTGGCCTGGGCAAACAGGGCAAGGGAATTCAGGAGGCCAAGTTCATCGGCGTGCCGGGCTCGCCCGGCGCGGCCATCGGTACGGCCGTGGTGGTCTTGCCACCGGCCGATCTGGATGTGGTGCCGGACAAGACGGTCAGCGACATCGACGCCGAACTGGCGCTGTTTCAAACCGCCCTGG